>CAIJPI010000144.1 GCA_903822525.1 uncultured Bacteroidales bacterium
CGGGACAGTCCGGGAGATTATTTGCGCAAGCAAATAGCTGTTGGCAGAAAGTTATTGGTTAAATTTGAAAAGAGTTCCGTCAGGGAAGATATAATTTTTCAGAACAACAAAGGTGCTTAGAGTCTGTCTGAATTTTAAATTTTTGTGCTTTAATAAGTCAATCTCTCTATTTACTGTCAGGCTGAGAAGCCTGCCCTGAGCCTGCCGAAGGGGAGTCGAAGCCCACCAAATCATCTCATTTTTTTCATTTTATCGCAGTACAAGTGCATTTCGACTTCGCTCAATGTGACAGTAAACAGGTTATTTCCATCTGAAAGTAGTCTTTCTACCAACATGCTATTTGCTTGTGCAAATAATCTTGCAGGATAGTCCCGTAGAAGGGACGAAATGTTGGTAGAAAGTTATTGGTTATAGTTGTAAAAAGTCCCGTCAGGGACGATATTATTTTTTGCCCGACAACAAGGCTGCCTGATATTGAAGGTCCTGTTTTAGAACCTTGTAGAATGAATTCCTCTTATTATATATTGCATTGTGCTCAGCATCATTCAAATGTATTTTTCTTGCAGATAACTTTTTCGCATTATGTTCTCTAAGCACTCAGCACTCAGCACACTTTAATCCTCCCATAACCCTTAAACATTAAAGGAATTTGAGGTTGATTTTGACACCAGATATATATTTAAACCTGTACATGTTGATTATAACGTACCTGACGGCACTTAACCGGATGGTATAATGTTATTCTACCAATATATTGTCCCTACGGGACAAATCAGGTACTAAGTTTATAGAAAAAAAATAAATTATTGCCACAGAGTATCGAAAAGCTAGATGCAGAGGTACTTAAAAATCCTTTGCGTTTGAATGGCGTTGCGGCACTTTGCGGCACCTTAGTGTTCTTTGCTTAAATAACTTTTATCATTACAATTACTGTAAAAGCATTGCCTTACGGGACTCTTACTGTATAAAATTATTAGCTGACGCCCTTATATATTGGCCCAGGCAAATAAAATACATATTTGTCCCGTAGGGCATACGCGTCAACTTAATTCTGTGTCGTTCATTAGTTGTTGGATAAAATTGGTTCGTGAGCGAGTATCGTATGAGCAATATTTCAGAAGGTTTGTCTTAGCATGTTGAATATCAGAACTACAGCAGGGTAGGTTTAATGCATAAGCAATCGTGAGAATCATGACATTTAGGTTCTGGGTTAAGAAATTGAAAAGCTTCAACAAACTTAAATCTCTTTTATATTCTTTCCGTATTACGTTGAAACAAGGGCTATATACACAATGAACGTAAATAACGATCATGATAAGCCTTGCGATCAACAATATCCTTAATTGGGATTCAGAAACATCATGACATTTTGCAAACCCTGCATAGCTTTTCCAGGCTTTAAAAATAATTTCAATGCGCCAGCGCAGCGAATACATTTTATAAATTTGTTGAAAAGTGGCACATTCTATCGTGATAGTGGTTAGAAAGATTGTCCAACCCATTAAATCCAGCACATCTTTTGATGGGTTGTGACCACACGCATCCTTTTTTGCTTTAGCTCTCCTGCGGCTTGCAATCTCTTGGTCTACAGGGACAGCGACAATCCTAACTTTTGTGCGTGGTTCGTTATTTAAACACGCCTGCATATCCACCCTTTTTCTTTTTCTTAGCAATTTAAGGAGGTCTATCTTTTTACCCGTCGATGGGTTTATTAATGTAGTGCCGGTCTTAAACCTATATATGCAATGGGCATTCGCATCAATGTGCCTTTGGACCTCGTCCATGATAAAGTACCCCCTGTCCCTCAGCACCAGGTCGTCTTTGCAAAGTTCCAATTGTGGAGCTGCAACTAAATCGTTTTTAGAATAGGAATCAATAGAGAATTCGACAAATTTTTCCGACATCAGGTCGAATACGCCTTGTATCCGGGCATTGCAAACTGAGGCTTTAGCATTTTTAACACCCGAGAAAATCTCGAACAGGTGCAATGGGAGCCTTATTATTGTACTATCCTGGACAAGCACCCGATTGTAGCTTTCCAATAGTTTCACTCCACTGACTCTTGTTTCACAAAGTTTTGTTTTGATTATCAGGGCAAGGACTAATTTGAAGAACGCTACGCATTCCTTTTTGGTCCTTTTACTAAAGGCTTGTTTGCTTGCCGAGAGCCCGTAACTGCTTGAATGTTTTGCCGCAATATTGTTAAAACTGGGAGATCCGGCCACTGACATAATACACACTATGGTCAAGTATTCTAAAGGGTCTATTTTCTTTGGTTTCCGTTTCATAAACTCCGTCTCCATTGCCAGTTTCAAAATATCTGGCTTTGTAATACCGTCAATTTCAAGGAAATCAAAAAGGTTTTGTTCAGGCGATTTTTTTTCATAGTAATAATTTTTAAATTAATTAATAATAGTATTTATACTATTAAATGTAATATAAAAAATCATTATATTTGCAATTTGCAACCAAATATTATGGGATACAAGATAAAAATCCAACGGGTCGAAAGGGGTAACACGAAATCTTTCTATGTTAATTTTCCAGCTGCTCTTGCAGAAGCAGGAGATATTATAAAAGGGGAAGAAATGGAATGGTATATCCATGATAGGGATACCTTTATCCTTAAACGGATAAATAAAAGTAAATCGCTTATAGGGGGAGCAAAGGAATAAAAATTGTTAAGTTGACGCGTATGCCCTACGGGACAAATTTGTTACGTAGTATTAAATCGAATTCTCAATAATTTCGAGCAAGGTGGTTTTGCTTACCGGTTTGGTGATATATTCGTTGCAGCCTGATGCCATGGCTGCGTTCCGGTCCTCGGCTGTAACATGCGCCGTAAGTGCAATTACAGGAAGGTCGGGCCTGAATGTCCTGATTTGCCGGGTGGCTTCGAAGCCATCCAACATAGGCATTTTAATATCCATCAGCACCAGCGATAACTCAGGATATTTGTGGCAGCATTCAACGGCTTCGTACCCGTTTTCGGCTCGTATCACATTGTAGGAAGCATATTGCAGGACGATTTCGATGTATTTGTAATTGGAGTCGTCATCCTCGGCAATCAGGATCAGAGGCTTGTCCGAAGTACGGGGTTTTGGGATTTCAGGTGCTTTTAATACTGATATTACAGGGTTTTCGCGCAACGGAAGAGTGAAATAGAAGGTGGAGCCCTGTTCGCTTGCAGAATCGACCCACATTTTACCTCCAAGCAGTTTTACCATGCCATGCGAAATGGTAAGTCCGAGTCCGCTACCTTCGTAGCCACGTGTTGGCGAAACATCAGCCTGCATAAACGCATCGAAAATCACATCCAATACTTCGGGTTGAATACCGCTTCCGGTATCGCTGATAAAAAACTGTATATCCGTATCTGTTAGCTCATACCCGAAGGTGATCAGCCCTTTTTGGGTGAATTTAACTGCATTATCGATCAGGTGAGCTAAAATTTTATGAAGCTTCAAATTATCGGTGTTGATTTTTAACGCTTCCTGGTGAATGGGTCTGCTGATTTTCAGCTCAATCCCTTTTGGTTCACATATATCAATGAATTCCTCAAAAATTTCTTCCAGCAGCAAATCAATATTTAAAGCCCGCCTGCTGATTTCCATGGTTCCCGAAACAATAAGCGAGATATCCATATAGCTGTTTACCGTTTCGAGCAGGCGTTTGCTGCTTTTTTTTATTACGCTGTAATACAGTATGTTATCTTCGATTGAGGAGTCAGGGTTAAGGATCATTTCGGTAAAGCCGAGAATGCCGTTGAGCGGGGTGCGTATCTCGTGTGATATATTATTGATAAAGGCCGTTTTAAGCCTGTCGCCGGCTTCAGCTTTTACCAATGCATCTTGAATATCATTCAATGACTTTTGCCTTTGTATGGATATGCTTACCTGGCCGGCAACGAATTCGAGGATTTTCAGTTCATTCTCTCCATAGGCTTCCGCATTCTGATAATCCTGAACAACAAAGGCACCGTATGGTTGGCCTTCGACGGTAAGGGGAACGCCCAGCCATATTTCGGAAGGGGAGCCAACAAGTTCAACTTCACCGGTAGCTACAAGTTCCTGAAAGTCCTTGCGTTTTAAAAGTAATGATTTATTATGCCTGATCACATAGCCGGTTAACGACTTACCGGCAGGCCAGGTGGTAAATGTATCTTTCTCGTCGTCGCCATAAGCTGACGAAAGCATGCCGGTTTCTTCGCTGTAAAAAACGATATGAAAATTCTTTGTATTGATTAAAACCGAAAGTTCAGTCTTAATGATCTCGAGCAATTGCCTCACGCCGGTGGTTTCGGACATCTGCTTCGAGATATTGTATAACACCCGTTGAATGGTCTCCTGGTGTTTTTGCTTGGTGATATCTTCTTTGATGCTCAGAAAATTCAAAATATTCCCCGCCGGATCTTTAATGGGTGAAATGGAGGCACGTTCCCAATATAGTTCTCCGTTCTTTTTCCGGTTGTGGAATTCTCCTTTCCATTCGTTCCCTGCTTTAATAGTTTCCCACAAAATTTTATATTCCTCTCGCGGTGTTTCGCCAGAGCTGAGAATGCCGGGTTTCATTCCGATAAGTTCGTTGGCTGAATAACCCGATTTGGAGCATACGGCCGGGTTTACATACTCAATAATACCTTCGGGATTGGTAACAACAATGGATTCGGGACTCTGCTGTACCACCTGCGAAAGCTTCTGAAACTCCTGCTCGGCATGTTTGCGTTCGGTAAGGTCGACCAGGTGGGTAACGAAAAAGTCGGGTTTGTTATGTTCATCACGTACCTGCGAAACGGAAATGAGTGCCCAGATAATACGTTTGCTCTTCGAAATATACCTTTTTTCGTATGAAACTGAGTCTGCTTCATTATGGCTAATCATTTTCAGCATATCGCTGCCGGCCTTCTGATCATCAGGATGCGTAATGTCAATAAAATGAAGCTGTTGAAGTTCTTCCTCCGTATATTCAAGCAACTTGGTGAATGCAGCATTTGCACGTTTAAATTTTCCGTCAATTCCAATGATGCTGATGCTGGTGGATGCATAATCGAAAGCATATCGGAAAAGGGTTTCGCTCTTTAACAGGGCCGTTTCTGCTTCCTTTTTCTGTTTCTGCTGCTCTAAGTTTGTAAATGCCTGTCCCAGGTAATCACATATTTCTGATATCAGGGTAGTTTCTTCGGGGTCATCAACCAGGGTATGAGGCATTGAAACAGCAAGGTAGCCGTACAACTGATCCTGGTAAAGGATCCTTGAAACAAGGGAGCCATTATCCGGATAACTATCCTTTAAAGGACATAAGTCGCATTCGAAGCTGTTGTTCCTTACATTCACGGGTACTCCATCTTTTTCCTGAAACTGAAGGCAAGCTGGTTTTATCCCTTTCCTGTATTGTTTTTTAAATTCGTCAAAACCAGTTACGAATCCTTCGGAGGCCGATTCCAGGTACTTGCCATCCTGATCAACCATAACCATCCAGCAACCGGAATATGCCCGGGTAGAAATCAGAGCTTTGCAGGCATTAAACAATAATTCAGTACGGTCGCTTGTTTTTAAAATCAGCTGTTGTATATCGCGTATAGATTTCAAAATGGCATTCAGGTGGGTAATGCGTTTCTCCATCCTGATTTTTTGCAATACCATTTCGAGATGCTTTTGCAAATCAGTTTCACGGTAAGGTTTTTCGATAAATCCGAAAGGATCCGTAACTTTTGCCTTTTCGGGCGATCCTGTCACGGCAATGGGCGTAAGGGAAATGATGGGTAACAGGTATTTCTCTTTTATTTCGCCTGCAAGATGTATGTTACTATATTCGCTTTCATGTTGCATGTCAATAAGCACAAGATCCGGCATGTTATCACCAATACTTGCGTATAAGCCAATGGCATCTGAAACTATGCCCGTAACTTCGTATCCCAGGTTTACCAGGTCGTTTTTCAGATTACCGGCAGTATTTCTTCTGTCTTCTACGACCAGTATTTTACTTTTATTCATTTCTGAGAAGGCTAAAAAGGTACCGTAAAGTTAATGACTTTTTAATTCGTAATTCCTAATTTAAAATAAAAAGACGGCTACCTGGGTTAAGATGCTGGAGGAAACTGGAAACTAGCATCCCACCTCCGAAATCCGAAATCCCACATCCGAAATCCAACATCCCACCTCCGAAATCCGAAATCCGAAATCCCACATCCGAAATCCCACATCCCACCTCCGAAATCCGAAATCCGAAATCCGAAATCCCACCTCCCACATCCGAAATCCCACATCCCACCTCCGAAATCCGAAATCCCACATCCGAAATCCCACATC
>CAIJPI010000145.1 GCA_903822525.1 uncultured Bacteroidales bacterium
ATGGTGGCATTTATGCCATGGAAAGGGTACAATTTTGAAGATGCTATCGTAATTTCCGAACGTGTTGTTAAGGAGGATATTTTCACTTCACTGCATATTGAAGAGTTTACACTCGAAGTACGCGATACCAAACGTGGGGTTGAAGAACTAACCAACGATATCCCGAATGTAAGCCAGGAAGCCACCAAAGATCTCGACGAGAGCGGACTTATCCGTATCGGTGCCGAAGTTAACGAAGGCGATATTCTTATCGGTAAGATTACCCCGAAAGGCGAAAGTGATCCTACTCCTGAAGAAAAACTGCTTAGGGCTATATTTGGTGATAAAGCCGGCGACGTGAAAGATGCTTCGCTTAAAGCTCCTCCTTCGATGAAAGGTGTTGTTATAGCTAAAAAACTTTTCTCAAGGGTTGTTAAGGATAAAAAGCTGAAGGCAAAAGAGAAAGATTTTGTTAAGGAACTGGATGAAGAATTCTCAAAAAGCACTTCAGAACTGAAACAGAAACTGGTAGATAAACTTACTGTACTGGTTAGTGGAAAGACCTCGCAAGGCGTTTACAATAACTTTAAAAATGAAATGGTTCCCAAGAAGGTGAAATTCACCCAGAAAATGCTTATGGGAATTGATTTCATCAATGTAAACCCTAATAAGTGGACCACTGATAAAGATGTAAATGAACTTATCAAACAGCTTATCAATAATTTCATTATCAAGTACAAAGAAATTCTGGGTGTTTACAACCGGAAGAAATTTGTAGCAACTGTTGGTGATGAATTGCCTAACGGCATCGTTCAGATGGCTAAAGTATATGTAGCTAAAAAACGCAAGCTAAAAGTTGGGGATAAGATGGCAGGACGCCACGGGAATAAAGGTATCGTTGCACGTATTGTACGTGAAGAAGATATGCCATTCCTCGAAGACGGAACACCTGTTGATGTAGTTTTAAATCCTTTGGGTGTACCTTCCCGTATGAACCTTGGACAGATTTTCGAAACTGTACTGGGTTGGGCAGGAGCTAAAACCGGAACACATTTTGCCACACCTATTTTTGATGGTGGCTCTATCGACCAGATCAATGAACTCATGGTAAAAGCAGGTCTGCCTGAAAATGGCAAGGTCTTCCTATACGACGGAGGAACTGGTGAAAGGTTCGATCAGACTGCTACGGTTGGTTACATCTATATGCTGAAACTTCATCATATGGTTGATGACAAAATGCATGCACGTTCAATCGGGCCATATTCCCTGATCACCCAGCAACCATTGGGCGGTAAAGCTCAATTCGGGGGACAGAGGTTTGGTGAAATGGAAGTTTGGGCACTCGAAGCATACGGTGCTGCAAATATTCTGCAGGAAGTTCTGACTGTTAAATCTGATGATGTAGTTGGAAGGGCAAAAGCATACGAAGCTATTGTAAAAGGCGAAAATATGCCGATTCCGGGAATTCCTGAATCTTTCAATGTACTTGTTCACGAACTCAGAGGCTTAGGTCTGAACGTAAGCTTCGAATAAATATTTTCAGCCGCGGGCATCATGTTGTTTTTAGCAACATGATGCCTTCGACGGCTTAAATATTTAATGTGCAACAACCGTAATTTTAATCGTTAATCCTTTCTTGATATATGGCCTTCAGAAAAGAAAATACTGCCGCAAACAAATTCTCCAGAATCAGGATAAGCCTGGCTTCACCTGAATCGATACTGGAAAGATCAAGCGGAGAAGTACTTAAACCCGAAACTATAAACTACCGAACATACAAGCCTGAGAGGGATGGTTTGTTCTGTGAACGCATTTTCGGCCCTGTGAAGGACTGGGAATGTCATTGTGGGAAATACAAGCGGATCAGATATAAAGGTATTGTATGCGACCGTTGTGGTGTTGAAGTAACAGAGAAAAAAGTTCGCCGCGAACGTATGGGACATATCCAATTGGTTGTTCCTGTGGCTCACATCTGGTATTTCCGCTCTTTACCAAATAAAATTGGCGCTTTATTAGGCGTTCCTTCCAAAAAACTGGATTCAATCATTTATTATGAAAGATATGTGATTATTCAGGCTGGGGTACTTGCTCCGGAAGGGCTTAAAACACTTGACTTTATTACTGAAGAAGAATATTTCGATTATCTTGATAAATTACCAAAGGATAATCAGTACCTCGATGACAGCGATCCCAATAAATTTATTGCAAAAATGGGTGCTGAAGCGCTGGTAGATTTACTTGCTCGCCTTGATCTGGATCAGATTTCATATGATCTTCGTCATAAAGCAAATACTGAAACTTCGCAGCAGAGGAAAATGGAAGCGCTCAAACGTCTCCAGGTTTATGAATCGTTCCGCGATGCTCAAACACGCGGTGAAAACAAACCTGAATGGATGATCGTAAAAGTGGTTCCTGTAATTCCACCGGAACTGAGACCATTGGTTCCATTGGATGGCGGACGTTTTGCAACCAGCGATCTGAACGATTTGTATCGTAGGGTTATTATCCGTAACAACCGCTTGAAACGCCTTATCGAGATCAAAGCGCCCGATGTGATCATGCGTAATGAAAAACGTATGCTTCAGGAAGCTGTAGACTCACTTTTCGATAATTCACGCAAGGCCAGTTCGGTAAAAACCGAATCGAACCGGGCATTGAAATCATTAAGCGACAGTCTGAAAGGTAAACAAGGACGTTTCCGTCAGAATCTACTTGGTAAACGTGTCGACTATTCAGGTCGTTCGGTTATTGTTGTCGGTCCTGAACTTAAACTTCACGAATGCGGACTTCCAAAAGATATGGCTTCCGAACTTTTCAAGCCGTTTATTATCCGTAAAATGCTTGAACGCGGAATTGTAAAAACCGTGAAATCAGCCAAGAAAATTGTTGATCGCAAGGATCCTGTAGTTTGGGAAATTCTTGAAAATATTTTAAAAGGACATCCTGTAATGCTCAACCGTGCTCCAACACTGCACAGGCTTGGTATTCAGGCGTTCCAGCCAAAGCTTATTGAGGGCAAGGCTATTCAACTGCATCCACTGGCTTGTACGGCTTTCAATGCCGACTTCGACGGTGACCAGATGGCTGTTCACCTTCCTTTAGGTAATGCTGCAATACTCGAAGCTCAGATTCTTATGCTCGCATCGCATAATATCCTGAATCCAGCAAACGGAGCTCCTATTACCGTTCCTTCACAGGACATGGTTCTTGGCCTTTATTATATTACCAAAGGCCGTAAAACTGAACCCGGGCATATTATGAAAGGCGAAGGAAAGAGCTTCTATTCATCTGAAGAAGTAATTATTGCTTATAACGAAAAGCAAGCTGATCTGCATGCCTGGATTAAAGTCAGGATACCAGTTGAAGAAAATGGAGTAAAAGTTGAAAAACTTATAGAAACTACTGTTGGTCGCGTGCTTTTCAATCAGGTAGTTCCTGAAGAATATGGTTTTATCAATCAGCTTTTAACTAAGAAGTCACTCCGTGATATTATTGGTGACCTGCTGAAGAAGACTGGTACTGCTAAAGCTGCACGTTTCCTTGATGATATCAAGAATATGGGCTTTACGATGGCTTTCAAAGGTGGACTTTCCTTTAACCTTGGTGATGTTGTTGTTCCGAAACTTAAAGAAGAACTGATTCATAAAGCCAATATTGAAGTTGAAGAAGTAATGAATAACTATAATATGGGATTCATTACCAACAACGAGCGCTACAATCAGATTATCGATATCTGGACCCATACCAACTCCAACCTTACCAAAAAGGTTATGAGTGATCTTGCAACCGATAACCAGGGATTCAATCCGGCATATATGATGCTTGATTCAGGAGCCCGCGGATCGAAAGAACAGATCAGGCAGCTTTCAGGGATGCGCGGACTGATGGCCAAACCTCAGAAATCAGGAGCAACCGGGGGCGAAATTATTGAAAACCCGATTCTCTCCAACCTGAAAGAAGGCCTCTCTGTACTCGAGTACTTTATTTCGACCCACGGTGCCCGTAAGGGTCTTGCTGATACTGCTCTCAAAACTGCTGATGCCGGTTATCTTACCCGTCGTTTGGTGGATGTGGCCCAGGATGTTATCATCTCGGAACCTGACTGCGGTACTTTACGTGGACGTAATACAACAGCACTTAAGAAAAATGAAGAGCTTGTTGAGTCATTATACGACCGTATACTTGGCCGTGTAACGCTACATGATATTTACCATCCTCATACCGGAGAACTTATTGCTTCGGCAGGTGAAGAGCTCAACGAGGATATCTGCACCATAATTGAAAATTCGCCTATTGAATCGGTTGAAATCCGCTCGGTACTTACCTGCGAATCGAAACAAGGTGTTTGTGCAAGATGTTACGGACGTAACCTTGCCACAGGGCGCATGGTTCAAAAAGGAGAGGCTGTTGGTGTAATAGCTGCACAGTCGATCGGAGAGCCTGGTACACAGCTTACACTGCGTACATTCCACGTGGGCGGTGTGGCCGGAGCAAATATTGCATCGGCATCACGTATCATTGCAAAATATGAAGGTAATATCGAAATTGATGAGTTACGTTCAGTTGCTTACACTAACAATGAAGGACGTACATATGAGATCGTATTAGGCCGTTCGGCTGAAATGAGGATTGTGGATCCTTTGACCGGAATTATTCTGGCATCAGGACATATTCCTTATGCTTCGAACCTGTACTTCGAAAATGGCGCTGCTGTTAAAAAAGGCGACCTGATCACGGAATGGGATCCATATAACGCTGTTATTCTTTCGGAGGTTGATGGTAAACTAGTATTCGATAATATTTCCGAAGGTGTAACCTTCAAGATTGAAGCGGATGAACAAACCGGATACCAGGAAAAAATCATCATCGAATCGAGAGTGAAGGCAAAAAATCCTTCAATTAAGATTGTCTCGAGCGATGGAGAGGAATTGAAAAATTATGACCTTCCTGTTGGTTCCCACTTACAGATTGAAGAGGGTAAAGTAATAAAGGCTGGTGATGTGCTTGTTAAAATCCCGCGTGCTGTTGGAAAAACAGGTGATATCACCGGAGGATTGCCACGGGTTACCGAGCTTTTCGAAGCACGTAATCCTTCCGATCCTGCTGTTGTTTCTGAAATAGACGGTGTTGTATCATTTGGTAAAAAGCTGAAACGTGGTAACCGCGAAATTATCATCACCTCCAAAACCGGTGAAGAGCGCAGCTACCTGATCTCTACTTCCAAGCAGATACTTGCACAGGAAAATGACTATGTTCGTGCCGGTACGCCATTATCTGACGGAGCTACCACTCCGGCCGATATTCTGGCTATTAAAGGCCCGATGAAAGTTCAGGAGTATATTGTAAATGAAATCCAGGAAGTATATCGTCTGCAAGGTGTAAAAATCAATGATAAGCACTATGAAGTGATTGTCAGGCAGATGATGCGTAAAGTTGAAGTTGTTGATCCGGGTGACACCAAATTCCTTGAAGGTGAGCTGGTAAACAAGATTGATTTTAACGAAGAGAACGATTGGATTTTCGGAAAGAAGGTTGTTGAGGATTCAGGCGACAGTACAAATTTAAAATCAGGCCAGATTATCAGTGCACGTAAGCTACGCGATGAGAATTCGCTGCTTAAACGTCGCGATAAACGCCAGGTTGATTCGCGCGAAGCCAATTCAGCTACCGCTAAACAAGTGCTGCAAGGCATAACCAGGGCTTCCTTACAGGTACGTAGCTGGATTTCAGCTGCATCCTTCCAGGAAACCACCAAAGTTCTGACACAGGCTTCTATTCAGTCGAAGAGTGATGAACTTCTCGGACTGAAAGAGAATGTTATTGTGGGTCACCTGATTCCGGCAGGAACTGGATTACGCGAGTACGAACACCTGATAGTAGGTTCGCGCGAAGAGTATGACAGGATGCTGGCTTCAAAAGCCGAATAATTACTGACTCACTTTTAATATGGGGAAACTGTATCAAGGTAATTGATCGGTTTCCCCTTCTTTTTTAAAACAACAATTATTATAAACTGATAAAAAAT
>CAIJPI010000146.1 GCA_903822525.1 uncultured Bacteroidales bacterium
ATAGCTTTGAAAGAAGGCATATTGAAGTAGTTTTCGTAAAACCTTTGTAAAACAATTGTAAAACAAATATACGACAAATACCCTTTCTATATGCTGAATATGCTGAAATAAAAAAAGGCCTCCGTCCTGGAAGCCTTGATTTTGTGCTAATTATGTGATTTTGAGATGTAGCGAGGACGAGATTTGAACTCGTGACCTTCGGGTTATGAATCCGACGCTCTAACCAACTGAGCTACCTCGCCATGTTTGAGGGGTGCAAAATTATTAAAATTATCGAAACAAACAAACTCTGGCAATGAATTTGTCCAATTTTGGATTATCCTTAATCAATCGATTTCTGCAACAGATTCACTACACCCCTCGACAACTGATATGTAGCTTTTTAAAGGATCTCAAAAGTTTCGGAATAAACCACTCCCCTATCCTTAAGTCCGTCCAAAAGAAATTTTACAATTCCCGCATCCTTGCCAAGAAACTCAGGTGCCGAAATACCTTTTTGGCTGTATAAACCTTTTGATAACAGCCTGGCCACCATAGTGGCTGTGTATCCTGTTGTACGAGCCATGGAGTGAACACCCGTTTCATTATCAAGCCGGTCATACAGATCCCAGGTATAACGCTGCCGCACACCATTTTTCAGTCCTTCCGTAATTACGCGCATAATGGTAAGATCTTCTTCCCCTTTCTGAAGTTTCCATTTTGGGAAAAGCAAGCGAGCAGTGAATTCTAACGGGCTTATCATAACACCATTAATCAATATGGGATCTTTGTCGAAAAATCCGGTATCGCGGAGTACTGCCATTTTTTCAATATGTCCCTTGTACCTCAAGGTCTTCTCAATCAGGTAGTCACCTTTTACTGTGGTGGCAAGGGTGCGTAAACCATCGCTGTTAAAGGCTTCGAGAGTACCCACATTCGGAAAATTTATTAATTCTGGATCGGAAAGCGCTTCACGAACAACAAGTCTGCCACCATCAATATAGCGTGCCGGACGGGTGTATTCTTCAATTACATCGATAGGCGAAAAAACAGCCTTGTATTCAAATGGCCAGGTCCTGACAACCGGCAAACCACCAACGTAGGTAATCCCCTTTTCGAGAGTATCGAGCATCGAAGCACCATACCCGATAAGCACGTTACTCATTCCGGGTGCGACTCCAATATCACAGATAGCTGTTACATTCATTGCTTTTGCTTTAGCATCTAGCAAAAACATATCCTCAGGAAAAAAAGCAATATCGACCGCATTTTTCCCACATTCAATAATTCTTTCAAGAGTCCGGTATCCCATAAAACCAGGGACAGCGCTTATTACAAGATCATGTTTTACAACCAGAGCCTTCAAAACTTCCGGATTATCAAGATCCGCCAACACTGTGGTTATTCCTGGCACCCCTTCCAAACGGGAAAGTGCTTCAGCGCTTAAATCGGCCGATGTGACAATAAATTCTCCATTTCTGGCAAGATCGAGAGCCATTGGCCCACCGACTAAACCTGCACCTAATACCAGGACTTTCATACTATTTTATTTTATTTGATTTATTTTGTTTGCTACTGACAACCAACCTGCCAATTCTTTGAGATTGTGAAAATAAAACACCGAACATTACCAGGATCATCCCTATAATTTTGAGTGCAGTAAACTTCTCATTCAGAATAAAGAATGAGAATATTCCGGTAAAAACAGGTATCAGGTTAGTGAAAATATTTGCTTTTATCATTCCTAAGCCTTTTATGGCTATGATGTAAAACACATAGGCAAGGGTTGATGCAAATACCGATAGTTGAAGCATCGCAAATATTAATTCCCTGGTAGGTTTTACAGTTATAAAATGTTTAAAATCAAAAATCAGAAAGAGCGGGAGGAAATATAAGGCACCAATCAGATTCTGAAAGGTTATCACAGTAACCGGACTGTACTCATGCGATATTTTACGAATGACAACAGAATATGCTACAGCTGCAAAAACTGCAATAAAAAGCAGCAAAACACCTTTGGGAGCAGCATTAAGAGAAAAATCAGGATTTAAGAGCATAAATAAAATCCCGATAAATGAAAATACAATCCCGATAACAATATGCGTGGTTACTTTCTCGCGCACTATAAAATAAGCCGCAAATGGACTGAATAAAGGTATCGTTGCTATAATTACAGAAGCAACTGTAGATGAAACCATTGTCAGACCAAAACTCTCACCAAGAAAATAGCAGAAAGGCTGTGTAAAAGAGAGCAGAAAAAAATATTTCAGATGTTCTCGTTTGATGGTTTGCCAGGATCGTGTGAAAAGCATAAAACCAAGCAAAAGTGTACCTGAGATTATTAGCCTCAGAAAAATTATTGTAAGCGGATCATACCATTTGACAACTATCTTGAACCAAACAAAAGATAAACCCCAAAACAGCATGGATAATACTGCAAACAAGTATACCTTAAATGACTGGGACGACATGGGATGTAATTGATATTTTTTCGCTTGCGAAGATAAGTCTTTCGTGGTAAGTATTAAAGAATTTTGAAACTAAAACCCATTGTTTTGTTCAGGGTCGAAAACTTGAATTTAAGAATATGAATAAAAACATAAAAGTCTGTAATTTAATTTGTTAAATTAAATTACAGACTTTTGGCAGAAATAAAATCAAATTATTTTCCCAATGATAGTTTATGGAATAGCAAGTCGTTTTTTATCACCTCTATGGCTTTTACCAGATCGTCGTCAGTAGCACCCAGCATTTCAAAATAGGCATTGTAATTAAAAAGATTCCTGGCAATTAGAGCCTTTAGAACGGCTTTAATCTGAACACCTGAAACTTCAAGGTCTTTATCCTTGCGCGGAACTTCTTTTGTTGCGGCAAAGGCAACAAATTCATCAAGTAGTTTCTGGTCTTCAGTAAATCCTTTTTTAAACGCTTTTACATCCGGATAGGCTTTCAACAATTCCTTGCGCTTCGATTCGATATACTGAACCGTAAAATCATTGAGTAATCCTTTACGGAAAACATCCTCGTAATAACGTGAAATGTAAGTAGTGTCCAACGGAATGAAATAGTCGGGCATTACCCCGCCCCCACCGTAAACAACACGTTTATTCTGTGTAAAATACCTTAGTGAATCAGGGAATTTTATACTGTCGGAATGCACCATTTCGCCATGTTTGTACCTGTTAAAAACCTCATCCCTGTAATCTTCCTCTCCATCGGCATAGGGTTTTTGAATGCATCGACCTGAAGGAGTATAATACCGGGCTGTTGTAATACGCACCATTGAGCTGTCAGGCAGCATATAAGGCCGCTGAACAAGTCCTTTACCAAAGGAGCGCCGTCCCATGATCAGGCCACGGTCCCAGTCCTGAACAGCACCTGAAACAATTTCGGATGCCGATGCTGAGCCTTCATCAATTAACACAACGAGTTTACCACTTTCGAATGTTCCGCTCGCAGTAGCAATAAAATCCTGTTTCGGACTCCTGAGGCCCTTTGTATAAACTACCAGTTTGCCGGCTGAAAGAAACTGGTCGGCTAGATCAAAAGCAATGTTAAGGTATCCTCCGGAATTACCCCGCAAGTCAAAAACCAGGTTTTTCATGCCTTGCCTTTTTAAATCATTGGCAGCAGTGATAAATTCATCGGCTGATGTAGCAGCAAAACGTGAAAGCTTAATATAGCCTATATCTTCATTAAGCATATACGATGCATCGATGCTGTTAATAGGTATTTTATCACGAATTATAGTATACTCTACCAACTCTTTACGCCCTTTACGGAAAATCGAGATGACGACTTTGCTGCCTTTAGGACCGCGAAGATGGTCGAATACATATTGGGTAGTGATTTTTTTACCAAAAGCATCTTCGTTATTTATTTTAATGATTTTGTCACCTGCCTGCACACCCAATTTTTCGGAAGGGCCGCCCGGAACCGGCGATATCACGAGTATTGTATCCTTATAAATCTGAAACTGAATGCCAACACCTTCAAAATTTCCAACTAAAGGCTCATTGGTTCTTTCAACATCCTTTTTCGAAATGTAAACCGAATGCGGATCAAGTTCTTTAAGCACAGCAACAATGGCTTCTTCGGTTAATTTAGGCTGATCGACATCTTCAACATAATAATAATTAATTAACTGCATGAGAGTGTTAAACTTCATGGTTGTCATCTTGGGATCGACTGAACTTTGCCTTAATTGTGCAGTCGCATTAAAGCTTAATGAAAATAATATCAATAATATCAGTGCAAATTGAGCTGGTTTCATAGTATGGATATGGATTAAAATTAATTCTCAAAATTAATCGAAAAACGCATCCCTATTTAAAAACCACAAAATGACAGCTATTCATTTAACATTTTTTTTCTTTTTGTTATTTAGAATCATTATAAATAACATATCGGCAGATTTAAAAATAATTGGAATAATAAAAACATTTAATTTTGTCGATATCAAATTCATTACATATAATTTCATTATCCTGTCAATGATTTCAGGATATTACACCTATTTAATTCTCTGTTTTTTTCTCACATCTGCAATGAAAATACTAAAAATCTTTGTGTTAGCCGGGGCATCTTTTTTAAGCATTCTGCTAACTTCTTGTCAACATGAACCTGAACTGATATCAGGAACAGCTGAAGTTTGTTTCGACTACCAGGTTTTACCGATTATTCAATCGAGTTGTGCCATGTCGGGCTGCCACGATGGTTCCGGTCGGTTAGAAGCAATCAATTCGTATGAAAGCATTTCGAAACTTGTAACTCCAGGCAAGCCGATTAAAAGCAAACTTCATAAAGTGATTACGGCTAACTCCAATTCAGAAAGCTTTATGCCTCCCAAATCGAAAGGAACACTTAGCAGCACACAAATTAATATCATCAGTTTATGGATATTACAGGGGGCTAATCACACAACCTGTACCGGGCAGGAATGTGATTCTGTAAATGTTACATTCACCGGAAGTATTTTACCAATCACTGATACCTATTGTAAAAACTGCCATAGCGGAGGAGAGCCTGCAGGAGGGCTTATTCTGGATGATTATGCTACAATAAAAACTGCCGTCGAAGGTGGCAGGTTTATAGGAGCCATTGATCAGCTGGAGGGTTTTTCACCTATGCCTCAGGGAATGAATAAACTCTCAGTTTGCAATATTGCCCAATTAAAGAAATGGATATCTGATGGAATGCCTAATAACTAAATTTAAGATGAAAACCGGACTGAAAACAATACTTATATCTGCCTTTGCACTCACACTTACTTTAAGTGGATGTTACTACGACAATGAAGATGATTTATACCTGGGTGGCAACACATGCGATACTTCCAATGTAACATACGCAACCACAATTGCGCCTATTTTTACAGCATATTGTAATTCGTGTCATGGTGGAGCTGCCCCCTCAGCAAGTATCATGACTGACAGCTACGAAAATGTAGTAGCAAATATGTCGCGCATCAGAGGCTGTATTAACCAGGAGTCAGGTTATTCGCCAATGCCTAAGAATGGCAACAAACTCTCAACCTGTGAGCTAACTAAAGTAGACGTGTGGATACGCCAGGGTATGCCTAACAACTAATCATTTAAAATCCTGTTTGTTATGAAAAAGTTATTAAAAATCGGACTGATTCTTTCTGTTATTGGAATAATTGCGGCAGTGCTTGTATGGAAATTTTATGTAAATAAACCCCATGAGGATATTGATAGTGCAACACCTGCTTACACCTTGTCAACAGAGGAAATCTGGAAACAATACACAACTGATCTTAAAAGTGCAGATTCTATTTACACCGGGAAAGTGATTGAACTAAACGGAAGCCTGAGCCGGGTGGATAAAAACGACTCCCTGGTTTCGGTTATTTTTGTAATGGCTGCCGATTCCATGTTTGGCGATAAAACCATTGGCTGTCAGATGTATAAAAAACATAATGATGAAGCCGCTGCACTGGCTGTAGGGGCAAAAGTGAAGATAAAGGGTTTCTGTACCGGATATAACGATACGGACCTCATTTTCAACAAATGCTCTATTATTAAATAATTGCTTTTTTCTAAACTTTGACAGCGATAAATCACATAAAATGAAACAATATAAAATCATTGCTCTCGTCATTTTTCTTACTGCACTCAGCGGGCAATTGTTTGCTCAGGATCTAATGGATATGCTTAAAGATGAGACACCCCAGACCAATTATGCCTATGCTACATTTAAAACCACCCGCATAGTTCTGGGGCAATCAGTTGAAAACCCTGCTAGTGGCACCCTTCAATTTCTTGTGGAACACAATTTTGGAAAAATAAATTCAGGCGGATACAATATGTGGGGACTTGATGTTTCAACGGTCAGGCTGGGATTGGAGTATGGTGTAAACGACTGGTTGAGTGTTGGTGTTGGACGTAGTTCATTTGAAAAAACATTTGATGGTTCGGTTAAAGCAAAAATTCTCAGGCAAAGTACAGGAGCCCGCAATATGCCATTATCCCTGTCATTTTATGGGGGATCGATGCTGAATTCATTAAAATGGGCTGATACTTCGCGGATAAATTATTTCTCGTCGCGTATGTCGTACGTTGCCCAATTGCTAATTGCCCGAAAATTTTCAAATGCATTTTCGCTCCAACTTACCCCAACCTACATACACAAGAATCTTGTTCCCTTACGTACTGATCAGAATGATATCTTCGCAGTTGGTGTAGGCGGCAGAGTAAAAATAACCCAGCGTACAACTGTTAATGCTGAGTATTTCTATCTTTTACCCGGAACAACTGCTGATAAATTTCAGAACTGCTTATCCTTGGGTGTAGATATTGAAACCGGCGGCCATGTATTTCAGTTCCGTTTAACCAATGCGCAACCTATGTACGAAAAAGCATTTATAACCGAGTCGACAAGCAAATGGCTCGATGGCGGCATTTACTTTGGATTTACAATTAACCGTGTATTTACAATCAGGCAACAAACTCCGGCAAATATATAATAGGTGCAATTGCTTATTTTATTGATGCACAACGATTTAGTAGATGCTATCAAACTCATAAGCACATAATTCCAGTGACATTCAGATTACCTTACAAAAAGCAGTACTTTAGTAAGGTAATTTTTTTTTATGGAAAAGGAAGAAAAACAGAAGTTTTTTGGAAGCATGGTATTCCCGGGGCTTCTGCTGCTAACCCTCTGGATGGTAAAACTAATTGAAGTTGGTTTTCAGATATCCTTTGCAGAGTATGGGCTCCAGCCTCAAACCCTATCAGGCCTTCGTGGAATATTGTTTTCTCCATTTCTCCATGCCGATTGGGCGCATCTTTCAGCCAATTCAATCCCGTTATTTTTATTATCAGCAGGATTGTTCTACTATTATGGCAAAAAGGCCGGTACAATATTATTGCTCAGCTGGTTCGTAACAGGCTTATGGGTATGGATTTTTGCCCGTGATACCGGTATTCATATTGGAGCATCAGGAGTAGTGTATGCACTTGCTTCTTTTCATTTTACAGGCGGGCTGTTGCGCCGCGAACCCCGTATGATGGCCTTTTCGTTATTGGTTGTATTCCTTTACGGAGGGTTGTTGTGGGGTGTAATTCCCGATTTTTATCCTGGTAAAAACATTTCCTGGGAATCGCATCTGCTCGGAGGCATAGCCGGAATAGTGCTGGCATTCGCATACCGTGGCGAAGGGCCTCAGCGCAAAGTATACCATTGGGATGAAAGTGAAGAGGAAATTGAGTACATAGAAGAAGATGTACCCCTTCAAGGTGAAACAGAAGAAAGCCAGGATGAGAACATTAAAAAAGAACTTGGTGCAGAAAAATCAGCCGGACAGCTTAATATAAATTATGTTTACAAGGATCGCTAGTAAACAGCCTTTAAAGAACCTGCTTTATCCGGCAAATCGCTAAATATTCCTGAAATGCATTATTCATAATCAAGGCTTAAACAGGAAACTGTTCCTTTCATATTCAAGGCTCATTCTTTCTTGCTTTATCCTGAAAAGCAATTATTGAAAGCAGAATTACAA
>CAIJPI010000147.1 GCA_903822525.1 uncultured Bacteroidales bacterium
GGCAACACTTAGAACTCCGCTTGTTGCATCAATAGCAAAGGCACCTGATGTATTTCCGGATAGTATCGAAAATGTTTTGGTTTGACCTGCATCCGGATCACTAGCTATAACAGTTCCTGCAGTTGTGCCGTTAACAGCGTTCTCAGCTATTGAGAATGACTGGTTGCTGATAACTGGTACTTCGTTTACATCGGTTAACGAAACAGTAACAGTAGCCTGACTGCTTAGGCTTCCGGTTCCGTTATCCTGAACTTTCACTGCAAGTGCAAAAGTAGGTGTGGCTTCGAAATTAAGTGCTGCTGAAGTGGCTACACTTAGAACTCCGCTTGTTGCATCAATAGCAAAGGCACCGGATGTGTTTCCTGATAGAATGGAAAATGTTTTGGTTTGACCTGCATCCGGATCACTAGCTATAACAGTACCTATACTTGTGACGTTAACAGAGTTCTCAGCTATTGAGAATGACTGGTTGCTGATAACCGGAACTTCGTTTACATCGGTTAATGAAACAGTAACAGTAGCCTGACTGCTTAGGCTTCCGGTTCCGTTATCCTGAACTTTCACTTCAAGTGCAAAAGTAGGTGTGGCTTCGAAATTTAATATTGTTGAGTTGACAACGCTAAGTAACCCGTTTGAGGCGTTGATAGCAAAAGCACCTGATGTATTCCCGGAAAGTATAGAGAATGATAGAAGTTGTCCTGCATCAGGGTCAGTTGCAATAATAGTTCCGACTGCTGCCCCATTAAGACTGTTTTCAGCTAATGGGAACGCCTGGTTGTTGATAACAGGAACTTCATTTACATCGGTTAACGAAACTGTAACAGTAGCCTGGCTGCTCAAAGTTCCGGCTCCGTTATCCTGTACTTTTATCACAAGTGCAAAAGATGGAGTTGTTTCGAAATTAAGAACTGTTGTGTTGGCTACGCTTATTACTCCGCTTGTAGCATCAATTGCAAAGGCACCTGATGTATTTCCGGATAGTATAGAAAATGCTTTGGTTTGACCTGCATCCGGATCACTGGCAACAACAGTTCCCACAAATGTCCCGTTAACAGTATTTTCAGCTAATGAGAATGACTGGTTGCTAATAACCGGCGCTTCGTTTACATCGGTTAAAGAAACTGTAATTGTAGCCTGACTACTTAGATTACCGGTTCCGTTATCCTGAACTTTTACCACAAGAGTAAAAGTAGGTGTGGCTTCGAAATTTAGTATTGTTGAGTTGGCAACGCTAAGTAACCCGTTTGAGGCATTTATAGCAAAGGCACCTGATGCATTCCCGGAAAGTATAGAGAATGATAGAAGTTGTCCTGCATCCGGGTCTGTAGCTATAACAGTTCCGACAACAGATCCGGTTGTTGAGTTTTCGTTAACAGAGAATGTCTGGTTATTGATTACTGGTAACTGATTCGTTGCCTGTAAAAGATTTATAGTTATAACAGCATCACTTGATAGGTTTCCGATTCCATTATCAGTGACTTTGATATTGAGCGAGAATACAGGGTTAACAAGATAATTAAGTGCTAGCGAATTTGCAACAGTTAATGAACCTGTAGACGCATTAACAGAGAATGCATTATTTGTATTTCCTGAAGTGATAAGATAAGAGATTACCTGTCCTGCATCCGGATCGGTTGCATTGACAAGGCCAATTATAGTTCCATTAGGTGTGAGTTCAACGGTATTGAAGGCCTGGTTGGCAATAACCGGAACTTCGTTTACATCAGTTAAAGAAACAGTAACAGTAGCCTGGCTGCTTAGGCTTCCTGTGCCATTATCCTGAACTTTAACTACGAGTGCAAAAGAAGGTGTGGTTTCGAAATTAAGTGCTGATGAGTTAATAACTGACAGAATCCCGGTTATTGTATTAATTGCAAAGGCACTTGATGTATTTCCTGAAAGTATTGAAAATGTTTTGGTTTGACCTGCATCCGGATCTATTGCAACAATAGTTCCAACAATAGTTCCATTAATAGTGTTTTCAGCTATTGAGAATGCCTGGTTACTGATAACTGGCGTCTCGTTTAAATCGGTTAATGAAACTGTAATGGTTGCTTGGCTGTTTAGTGTTCCTGTTCCGTTATCCTGCACTTTTATAACAAGGGCAAAAGTTGGTGTGATTTCGAAATTAAGTGCTGTAGAATTGGCAACGCTAAGCACACCACTTGAGACATTGATGACAAAGGCGCCAGATGTGTTTCCTGAAAGAATAGAAAATGTTTTGGTTTGACCTGCATCCGGATCAGTAGCAACAACCGTTCCCACAATAGTCCCGTTTACGGTGTTTTCAGCAAGTGAAAATGACTGGCTGTTGATTACAGGAGTCTCGTTTACATCGGTTAACGAAATAGTAACAGTAGCCTGACTGCTCAAATTCCCTGTTCCATTATCCTGAACTTTTACAACCAAAGCGAAAGTTGGTGTAACTTCAAAGTTTAATGCAGCAGCAGAGGCAACTGACAATACTCCGGAGGATACATTGATTACAAATGCACCGTTTGTATTTCCAGAAAGGATGGAGAAAGTCTTGGTTTGACCAGCGTCAGGATCAGTAGCAACAACAGTTCCAACAGTTGTTCCGTTGGCTGAGTTTTCAGCAACTGCGAAAGCCTGATTTGTAATAACAGGTACTTCATTCACGTTAAGTAATGAAACAGTAACAGTAGCCTGACTGCTCAAACTCCCGGTTCCATTATCCTGAACTTTTACAACCAGAGCGAAAGTAGGTGTAACTTCAAAGTTTAAAGCAGCAGCAGAGGCAACTGACAATACTCCGGTGGATACATTGATTGCAAAAGCACCGTTTGTATTTCCAGAAAGGATGGAGAAAGTCTTGGTTTGACCAGCGTCAGGATCAGTAGCCACAACAGTTCCTACAGATGTCCCGTTAACAGTGTTTTCAGCTAATGAGAACGACTGGTTGCTGATAACCGGTGCTTCATTTACGTCGGTTAACGAAACAGTAACTGTTGCCTGACTGCTTAGTGTTCCGGTTCCGTTATCCTGGACTTTAACTATGAGTGCAAAAGAAGGTGTGGCTTCGAAATTAAGTGCTGCAGAGTTGGCTACGGTAAGTATTCCGCTAGTGCTATTGATTAAAAAGGCACCTGATGTATTTCCAGAAAGAATGGAAAATGTTTTGGTTTGTCCTGCATCAGGGTCTGAGGCAATAACGTTTCCTACAGTTGTTGCATTAACTGAATTCTCAGCTAATGAAAATGACTGGTTGTTGATAACAGGAGCCTCGTTAATATCGGTTAAAGAAACAGTAACAATTGCCTGACTGTTTAGGTTTCCTGTTCCGTTATCCTGCACTTTAACAACCAATGCAAAAGTTGGAGTTATTTCAAAGTTAAGAGCCGCCAGATTAGAGACTGTTAATACTCCGGTTGAAGTGTTGATTGAAAATGTCCCACTTGTATTTCCGGAAAGAATGGAATAGGAGAGTGTTTGTCCGGCATCGGGGTCCGATGCTAAAACCATGCCGACCATCGTTCCATTAGGACTGTTTTCATTTATTTGGAAAACTTGATTCTGGATTGAAGGGGGCTGATTATTATTGCTGATATTATTGTATTCAAATGCACCTATATCAGGAGCAGAGCCGATATACGGTAATCCGACATTAACACCTTTATCAATCAAATCAGAACCCAATACTAAATGACCAAATGTTATAACAGGTAAACTGCCGTCTGCCCCCCTAGCGTTATCTAATTGAGTAATATCAAGACTTACAAAATCGCCTGCATTAACGATGACAGATGGGGAGGCATCCCATGAATTATGATCGTGTATATCGTTCGCTTCTAATACATTTCCATATAGGCTGTTATACTCGATATTGTTTCGGAATATATCTGCCGCACTTATGCCATAGCCAAAGAAAAAACCGTGGCTTTGATTATTATAAGATAAATTATTAAACAGCCACATCAAGGATGTATATTGAGAGGTATTTTGATCATATCCCATACTGCGATTACCTGCGGCAATGCAATTTTTAAGTGTACTTGTATGCGTTGTAGCTAAATTTACCAGATTCGGGCCAAGTTTAAACCCATTACCATCACCTGTCAAAGCAGTACCCCCATATTGAATACCATTCCAAAAACTCCAACAATTATCTATTGTTACCGGATAACTATCCGAACCAAAGAAATCCCACCCATCATCTGAATTATTCCATGCCCTGCAATTTCTAAACACAGTATTTGGTGCATAGGTATTACTAATACCAGCATTGTGGACTATATTAAACCCATTTGCACCACCAAAAGGAGATGGAGAGGTAGGGTCAGAACAATCATAAGCATCACAATTTAGAAATGTATTATATTCCGAATTTGCAGTATTCAAATCACCTGTTCCCCATCCTTCACTTCCTACTGAAAACCCGAAACCCCCTAAATGTGAAAGGATAACGAACTCAATAAGATTATGGGATGAATTGGTTAGATTGAATCCAAGTATAGGACTGCTTGCCGGTTGTGTGGCATTAGTAAAAGTAAGTCCTTTAACATGGATATAATCACATTCATACATTTGGACTAACCAGCTGGTAGAAGTTCCGAAATTATGCCCTGTATAATCAAATACAGGAGTTTCACCCGGGTAAGCATAAATCTTTATCGTATCGGTTACGGTTCCTGTTAGATTATGCCACCTGGTTTGATACCATGTATTGCTAGTAGCAGTAGTATACGTTCCTCCTCTTATATACGCGATATCTCCAGCTGTTAGTACAGTATTAAGTTTTTGCAAAGTTGCAAAAGGAGAATTTATTAAACCGGGGTTGCTATCGCTACCAGAAGGTGAAACATAATATGTGGTTGCCATTGCAACTTGTGAGAGATATATAATCGCAATTGAAGTAACTAAAAGTAATCTGACAAATAAGCAGTTCTTCGTTTTTCTAGTACATCGTAATTCCATTGTAGTAAAGATTAGTTGTTACAAGAATTTGAGTTTTAAAATAGTATGCCCAATAATTTCCTTTGGTAGTTTGACGGGTTTCCTATTCTCTCTCTCTTTCTATCAAGTACTTTATTTCTTTTGAATCAAAAAGTAATATCCAGAATGAAAGTGGAACTTAATTTAGAAAGGATATATTTTGTTTATTTCTATTAATTAGATAGTTACTACCATCGCATATTTTTATCTTCTGTAATAAATTCTGTTTTAATATAAATGATCACTAGTGTCCACTTTAAACTAACTGAATAACAGTTGATTATAATCTAGTTCATTGACATCCTTGTAATCTATCTTTGTAAACAGCTCATTCACAGGAGTTTTGTCAAGTAGAGATATGCCCAAGACCTGTAATATTTCGTAGGTTGAGCGATCAATTTTAAGGTCATATCCTACAATTGACACCAAACAGTAGGAAATAATTGCTGTGTAGATTTGTATTCGTACTGCGTTTTCAGACGTTCCCCAGAAGCATTTTATCTTCAGATGTTGTTTTATCCATTTGAAGAATAACTCAACTTGCCAGCGATTTTTATAGAGCAACGCAATATGTACGGCTGATAGCTCGAAGTTATTGGTCAAGAAAACAAAAATTCGCTTGGTTTCCTCATCATAAAACTTCACTCTTCTCAATTTATCGGGATATTGTTTTGAAACGTAGAATCCAGATAGTTTTCCAACCTGATCGCATTGAACTCCTGTAGTTTTATCAACTTTATTGGAATACATCCGATTAAATTTGAGATTAGACTTAGCTCGTATCACAAAATATGCTGAATGGTTTGTGATCTTGTGTAGTCTGGTAAAATCTACATACCCACGATCAAAAATATAGTACGAGTCACTCTCATATGGAATTAAATCCATTGCATTCACGTCATTTACTTTTGCTTCTGTAATGTGTATAAATGCAGGTATTTGCGTGGTTATATCAAAAAGCGTATGGAGTTTTATACCTCCTTTTGCTTTGCGGAATTTAGCCCACCAGAAGACACTTAAGCATAGGTCTATAGTTGAAGAGCCAAAAGCGTACACTTTGCCTTTAATCTCGAAATTGTCATTAGCTCGTTTCCTTCGTGCCACTGCAATTAGATGATAAGCATATTCTTCAAAAATCTTACTGCTTCGATTCTCATTTGCCTTAGCTAAATTACTCCTGGTTACGCTTTTTCCAAACCCGAGATGATATGTTTTTCGGCTATGAGCATCAATAGCAACAATCAGATCCCTAAGACTATCCCGATTAGTAAGTTGACCGAAAATCATGCAAAGCAATTGATTCCAACAGGTAAAATGCCTAATGTGTTTATTGCCAGAATATTTTGTTACAAAACCATCAAATACTCTCTGAGGTAAAAATTCGATCAGTTGTGCGAATACGTATTTGCCGTTGTTCATTGTGAGAAATTAAACACCGAACTTAAGCTTTTCAAATCGTCACGCTGTCAAAATGCGCGCAAAGTATAGATATACAATGATTTCAAAGAACGTTTTTATTTTTAAAGTGGACACTAGTGATAAATGATAACAAAATAAAAAAGCTAGATAACTCACTATAAAAAATATTAATAGATAATGTCGATTGTTGTTTTCGAAATGCTTCATGATTTAGGCACAGCTTGCTGTTTGTCTATCCCAATAATAACATTATAAGAAAAATAGCCTGAATTGGTAGAAAAGTGAACTTTTTTAGGGTAATCAAGTAATTTGTTAAACTAATATGAAATATCAGATACTTGTTCCTAAATGAAATGACCTATTTCTATTTAATTTGCTCCAACGAATAGGGAATAAATTTATTAATATGTTATTGGGCCTAATTGACAATGTAATTGCAAAGAAATCATCAAAAGTTTTAATAGCCTAAAGTAAAATTAATAAGAACTTAGTTTACAATAATTTTCCTGATAAATAACTTGCCTTTTGATCTGACAACCAGAATGTAGGTAGCTTTAGGATATGTTTCTAAATGCAGGTACTTCGTTTTTAGCCCAGCGTATTCTTTCTGACATTCTTATAACCCTGAAGCCTTAAATAACTTGAGGTTGAACACGTAAGAATTAATATTCTCACAGTTTATTGTTTATAAATCAGTAGTTGGATTTTGGAAAACACGTATTGAATTATCAGTGCCAAAATTATAAGAACTGGTATCCTGAAGATCTATTGAGTCTTCAATGTCAATCAGATTTATCATTATTTTGGCCTGATTGCTCAAACATCCGAGTCCGTTATCTTGCACCGCGAGAGTAAGTGAGAACGAAGTGATTTTTTCAAAGTTAAGGGCAATCGTATCAGAAACCTGTAATTCACCGGATATACTATCCAATATAAATGTTCCCTGAAAGTCCCCCGAAATAATTGAATATTTTAAAAATTGACCTTTATTAGGATTGCTGGTGGATAATCCGGAACATGCTGACCCCCTCCGGAGGTAAAAATCCGGAATGATTTTCCATATGATTTGGGAAATGCCTTATGACATTCCGGCAGATGTTGACCCCCTCTTTTTTTGAAATGGAGAAAATCCATTCCGGAGCATACTGACCCCCTGAATGAGGGAAGCATAATTCCGGAGCATATTGACCCCCTTTTAAACAATTTTACGACAGATTTTGGTTCACATTAGTGGTTTTTAATGATCACTAAACTAGGATGTGAATGGCCGGAAACCCAAAATCTATGAGTCAGATTAAACAATTATTACAACTACACCAGCAAGGCAAAAGCATTAAATTTATTGCCCGCAGCCTGGCTATCAGTAAGAACACGGTAAAGGCATACCTGGCGAAGGTGTTAACTTCTGAGATAGATGTTCATGCATTATTGAAACTGGATGATCCCATATTGGAAGGGGAATTTCATGCAGGGAATCCCGCATACAAAGATGAGCGGTACGAGCATTTTATAAGCAAGCTGGACTATTTTGCAAAAGAACTGCATCGCAAAGGGGTCACCCGTATGTTGCTTTGGGAAGAATACCGGCAAGATTATCCACAAGGATATGGTCATTCCCAGTTCTCTTTTCACCTGTCTCAACAACTGGTAGCCCGCAAGCCATCCATGGTTCTGCAGCATACTGCCGGCGAAAAACTCTTTATTGATTTTGCCGGAGCTAAACTCTCCTATATTGATATAGGAACCGGACAAGTGATTTATTGCCAGGTATTTGTGGCTTGCTTACCCTATTCCGATTATAGCTTTGCCCTGGCAGTAAGAAGCCAGTGCGTAGAAGATTTTCTTTACGCCCTTGGTTGTTGCCTTCACGAGTTTGGAGGCGTTCCCCAGGTGCTGGTACCGGACAACTTAAAGTCGGCCATTATAAAAGCCAGCATCTACGAGCCGGATGTTAACCATGCTCTGGAAGATTTTGCCAATCACTATTCCACTACCGTAATCCCGGCTCGTGCTCGTAAACCAAAGGATAAAGCACTGGTAGAAAATCAGGTAAAAATGATTTATACCCGGGTGTATGCCAAACTTCGGAGCCAACAGTTTTTCGACCTGGTATCACTCAACAAAGCTATCCGTGAAAAAATCAGGGACCATAATCAGACCAGGATGCAGCAAAAGCCCTATTGCCGCGAAGAACGCTTCCTGGCTGATGAAAGGCATTTACTTGGACCGTTGCCGGAAGAATCTTTTGAACTGAAGTATTATCGGGAACTGAAAGTGGCTAAGAACAATCATATATACCTGACTCAGGACAAGCACTATTACAGCGTTCCTTACACCTTTATCGGATCGCAGGTGAAAGTAATCTACACCCGCACCTTGGTGCGTATCTATGCCAAAGGCACGCAGATAGCACTTCATATCCGGGATTACCGGCAAGGAGGCTACACCACAGATAAGGAGCATTTATGTTCCCACCACCAGCACTACCTGGACCGTAGTCCGCACTATTATTTACAGAAAGCCAACGAAAAATCAGAAACGCTTTATCACTTGATACAACTGGTTTTCGAACAACAACGCCATCCGGAACAACTCTATAAAACCTGCGACGGATTGCTTTCCCTGCAACGTAAAACCGATCCGGATATCTTTCGGAAAGCCTGCCTGATGGCCATTGAGCACAAGAACGTATCCTACAAGTTTATTCTCAACATCCTGAAAAATAAAATGACCGGACAACAGGAAACAAAACCGGAACAACCGCTTCCTAACCACGTAAACATCAGAGGTAAAGAATATTACTCACAATCAACACTTAAATTTTAATCTTTATGAAACAAATCGAATCGCAATTAAATCATTTACGGTTACACGGAATGAGCAACACCTGGCAGGCTTTGGTAGAAACCCGAAGGCACCATGAAATCTCTTTAACTGAAGGATTGGAACTCCTTCTACAGGCCGAAGAACAAGAACGGAGCAACAAACGTTTTGAAAGGCTCCAGAAAGCCGCACGGTTCCGCTACCAGGCATCTGTCGAAGAACTTCACTATGATGCCTCCCGAGGTATTGACAAATCCCTGATCTCAACTCTTGCCACTGGCGATTACCTTGCAAAGGGAGAGTCTGTATTGATCACCGGTGCCACTGGCTGCGGAAAGAGCTTCCTGGCTTCGGCACTGGGGCACCAGGCTTGTGCTCAGGGATATAAAGTGGGTTACTACAACATCCAGAAAATCCTGCTAAAGGCTAAAATGTGCCGTGTTGAAGGTACAATTTTAAAGTTTTTTGACTCCATTGCCAAGGCGGATTTACTCATTCTGGATGACTTTGGATTGACTCACCTGGATCAGCAACAACAACTGGATCTCATGGAATTAGTTGAAGACAGACATGGAAGGGCATCAACTGTGGTGGCAAGTCAGTTACCCGTTTCTAATTGGTATGATGTGATAGGAGAAGAAACTATTGCAGACGCTATTCTGGATAGATTGGTACATGTTTCCTATCGAATTGAATTAAAAGGAGAAAGCTTAAGAAAAAAACGGTAATATTGTCAGGTCTTTACAGTTCTTAAAAACCACGATCTTGTTGGGGGGTCAATATGACTGGAATGGGGGGTCAGTATCACCGGAATATCCATTGCTGGCTGGCAAACTAACTCAAATTCACTGATAGAGCGCTTAAACGGATCATAAAGAATAAAAGAGATGTGTTTGGAAGCTAATATGTTTTTTATGAATTGGATTAAGTAAAAACTCTTTCTCGGGACTGGATTGATGAATGCAACTAAGGCCGACCACATATAAAGCCCAAAGAGACCGGGCTGAATTAACCTACCAGGCTCCAGAAATAGGGCATGCCGATTTAGACTTCTTTAAACAACCAAACAACTATGAAAAAGTCTAATTTGATATTGTTTGAAACTGGGGGGTTCTGCAATACGACAAATTTTTCAAAAAATACTAATTAACAATAATCTTTCCAGTATATATCTTGCCTTTGGATCTTACTACTAAAATGTATGTGGTTTTCTGATTTGATTCTATATTAAGAGATATTGTTTTTGCCCATGAATAAGTTTTTTGATAGACAATCAGACCTGAAATAGTATATAATTGCAGGTTCAGTAAATCTACATCTACCTTCTCGCAATTTATATTTATAAATCCTGTGGTTGGGTTTGGATAAAAATCCAATAAATAATTAGTGCCTGTTTCATAATTATTACTAAGTGTTATAGTATCAATATTCACAAAAGCAGTAGAGTCATTAATATTGATTTGCATTATTGCCTGGCTGCTTAGGTTTCCTGTTCCGTTATCCTGCACTTTAACAAGCAGTGCAAAGGTAGGAGTTGTTTCAAAGTTAATAGCTGCCGAATTAGCAACAGTCAATACCCCTGTTGAAGCCCTGATAGCAAAAGCCTCACTGGTATTTCCAGAAAGAATGGAGTATGTGAGTGTCTGACCTTCATCCGGATTAGTAGCTATTACAGTGCCAACAATAGTCCCGTTGGCCGAGTTTTCAGCAATTGAAAAGGATTGATTATTAATAACAGGAACTTCATTCACATCGGTTAAAGATATATTTGTTGTAGCCTGACTGCTGAGGTTTTCTGTTCCATTATCCTCTACCTTAACAACAAGTTCAAAAGTAGGAGTTGTTTCAAAATTAAGAGCTGCCGAATAAGCGACTGTTAATACTCCGGTTGAAGTGTTGATAGTAAATGCCTCACTGGTATTACCAGAAA
>CAIJPI010000148.1 GCA_903822525.1 uncultured Bacteroidales bacterium
AGAATAGGTATCATTTCCTACGAAAGTGTTATTCATCATATTAACAGTTTTATACTGCTGAACCCTTATCGCAACTGTATTTTTGTCAAACTGATTGTAATATATCTTGCTTTCAGTTGAATTGCATATTATCCCGGTTCTCCCGCCACTTATTGTATTGTAGCGAACAATGAATACTCCAGAAAGGTTGATAAGATTTAAACATTGGTTATCAGAAATCTTTTTACCTGTCATTTTATTGCGTTCGATTATTCCTTCCAATGATGTTCCAAACAGCCTTACAACTGACATTTTGCCTGTTTCAGAATGATCCAGAACATTGTCGTGGATATATGCAAATCCAAGATCTGATTTTAAGTCCATACAGCTAGCTTTTGCGTTTGCTGATTTAAACCAATTTTGATTTACAGAGTAAATAGTACAACTTCCTATTTCAATGCTTTCGAAATTGTCAGCATTTATTCCATCCAGCCCGGTTTTATAGATAGAAGTATTGGAAATAATCATTCCTTTAATTCTGGAAATCAGTCGGATGCCATAGGTAGCCTTATGTAAAATGCAGTTATCGATGGTAAGGTTTGAGCTCAAATCACCAGTTACATTGATACAGGCCAGGCTATTTGTTTTAGCCGTAACCTCAATATTGCTAATGCTGCAATTCTTTGTGTTTATTAATTCAATTGCATTTTTATTTAGTAAAGTATTGTAAATAACAGGGATATTTCCACTGCCGTAAGCGTCAATGGTTATATTCGCATTTCCTGGAATTGAAATGCATTTACTTGACATATACGTAGTTCCGCGTTTTTGCAAATAGGTGTAGCCATCTTTAAATGCTATGTCTATCCATGAATTGTAAGGATGTTCGATCGAACCATCTTTTGCCGGATCATTTACATTAGTTGGGTCAATATAAATGATTTGTAACGAGGAAGTCTGCAATAGGTTAATCGTAATAACAGCTAACGTTGAAAGGGAATCTGAGCCGTTGTCCTGAACAATTACAGTTAATGTGAAGGAAGGATTTAGTGAGTAAACCAGGTAAGTTGGATCTGACACTGATAATATCCCGGTCAATTCATCCAGATTAAATACTTGATTATCATTTCCACTTACTACTGAAAACTTTATAATCTGTCCGTTGTCAGGATCTGAGGCAATAAGTTGGCCAATTTCAGTGCCGGATGGTGAGTTCTCTGTTATTGTAAATGTTTGATTACTCATAACAGGTGGTTCGTTTATATCCGATAAATCAATTGTGATTGTGGCAAATGAAGTTAAATTTCCGCTCCCGTTATCCTGTACAGAGACGGTGACAATAAACTGTTGATAAGACTCAAAATTTAGAGCAGCTTGATTATTAACTAACAGAGAACCATCATTTAGATTAATTGAAAACGCATTATTGAGATTGCCTGAAACAATTGAAAAAGTGAGTATCTGGCTTGAATCGGGATCATAAGCATTAACAACTCCTATTGCTGTTCCATTACCTGAGTTTTCATTTAGTAAAAATGTCTGATCCTGAACAACCGGGAATTGGTTTGGATTAGGTATTATGCTAATTGAAATACTAGCCTCACCAGATAAATTACCCGAACCATTATCAGTTGCTCTGACAATTAATAAAAATGATGGATTGATTAAGTAGTTGATAGCAATAGCGTTTACAACATTCAAAGTGCCTGTGATTGGGTCAATAGAGAATGCATTATCGGTATTTCCTGAAATTATCTGATATGATAGCAATTGACCCGCATCCGGATCACTGGCAACAACTATTCCGACAGTTGACCCATTAACTGAGTTTTCAGCTATGGAGAATGACTGGTTGCTGATAGCTGGTGCTTCGTTTACATCGGTTAACGAAATAGTAACAATAGCCTGGCTACTCAGTGTTCCGGTACCGTTATCCTGAACTTGAACAACAAGTGCAAAAGATGGAGTTGCTTCGAAATTAAGAGCTGTTGTGTTGGCTACGCTTATTACTCCGCTTATTGCATCAATAGCAAAGGCACCTGACGTATTTCCGGATAGTATCGAAAATGTTTTGGATTGACCTGCATCCGGATCACTAGCTATAACAGTTCCTACAGTTGTGCCGTTAACAGCGTTCTCAGCTATTGAGAATGACTGGTTGCTGATAACCGGAACTTCGTTTACATCGGTTAATGAAACAGTAACAGTAGCCTGACTGCTTAGGCTTCCGGTTCCGTTATCCTGAACTTTTACCACAAGTGTAAATGAAGGTGTGGCTTCGAAGTTTAGTATTGTTGAGTTGGCAACGCTAAGTAACCCGTTTGAGACATTGATAGCAAAGGCACCTGATGTATTACCAGAAAGTAACGAGAATGATAGAAGTTGTCCTGCATCCGGGTCTGTGGCAATAACAGTTCCGACAATAGATCCGGTTGTAGAGTTTTCGTTAACAGAGAATGCCTGGTTATTGATCACTGGTGCCTGATTCGCTGCCTGGAATAGATTTATAGTTAAAATAGCGGCACTAAAAAGGTTTCCGGTTCCATTATCAGAAACTTTGACATTGAGAGAAAAAACCGGGTTTACAAGGAAATTAAGTGCAAGTGAGTTTGCGACCGTTAAAACACCTGTTAATGCATTGATAGAGAATGCATTATTTGTATTTCCAGAAGTTATCAGATAGGAAAGAAATTGACCTGCATCCGGGTCTGTGGCAACACAAGTTCCTACAGGTGTACCGTTTATAGTATTTTCAGCTAAAGAGAATGACTGGTTGATGATAACCGGCGCTTCGTTTACATCAGTCATTGAAACTGTAACAGTAGCTTGGCTGCTTAGGCTTCCGGTTCCGTTATCCTGCACTTTTACCACAAGTGCAAAAGATGGAGTTGCTTCGAAATTAAGTGCTGCTGAAGTGGCTACACTTAGAACTCCGCTTGTTGCATCAATAGCAAAGGCACCTGATGTATTTCCGGATAGTATCGAAAATGTTTTGGATTGACCTGCATCCGGATCACTAGCTATAACAG
>CAIJPI010000149.1 GCA_903822525.1 uncultured Bacteroidales bacterium
CCTCAGGAGCAACCTCAGGAGCAACTTCAGCAACAACCTCAGGAGCAACTTCAGCAACAACCTCAGGAGCAACTTCAGCAACAACCTCAGGAGCAACTTCAGCAACAACCTCAGGAGCTACTTCAGCAACAACCTCAGGAGCTACTTCAGCAACTACTTCAGGAGCTGCTTCTTCAGCAACAACTTCCGCTGCTTCTTCAGCAACTTCAACTTCTTCTGTTTCTTCAACTTCTGCTTCAACGATTCCAGCTGCTTTTTTAGCTTCGGCAGCTAATTTCTTAGCTAATGCATCAGCTTTAGCCTGGTTTACTTTAACTTCGGCTTCGAGACGTTTTTTGTCTTCGGTTTTTGATTTGAGGCCGATGTCTTTTTTAGCGCTTTCAATTTTGCCGGTCTTCACAGTCTTCCATTCTTCGAACTTAAGCTGTGCCTGTTCTTCGGTCATTGCACCTTTTGCAACGCCTTTCAGCAGGTGATGCATATATGCTACTCCGGTATACCGCAGTATAGCTTCAACAGTTTCTGTAGGTTCTGCACCTGTTTTAACCCAATAAAGGGCGCGGTCAAAATCAAGCTGAATGTCGGCTGGCCGCGTAATCGGATTGTAAATACCAATTTTTTCAATAAAACGTCCGTCACGTGGTGCACGACCATCTGCAATCACAATATGGAAATAGGCCTGGCCTTTTTTTCCAAATCGCTGTAATCTCATCTTTGTTGCCATGTAAATTGTATTTGTTGATTGTTAATTTATAAAATCCTGATAGATAATTAGTTGTATTTATCGGCAGATTTTTATTTTAAGGGTGCAAAGGTATGTTGTAATTTTTGATTTTCAAAGCATTGTAGTCCTGAAATGTAAAATATTTTATACAAGCCCATATTCAGTTCAGAATGTCAATAATCATGGAGCTTTTTAGTTGGCATAGTACTGTGCTGTCGGCACTTCCGGAGTTTCGGCATGGATTTACCATAATTTATTAACACACGCTATCCATTTCTATAATTCAGGTAACTTAGCAGATTCCAGAAGGAAACGGTAAAAAACTGATAATCAAGTATTACATGCCCAAATTTAGTCATCTACACGTACATTCACAATATTCATTACTCGATGGTGCTGCCGAAATACCGGCTATGTTCCGAAAGGCTGTTGCCGATGGAATGCCAGGTATTGCACTTACCGATCATGGAAATATGTTCGGTGCTTTTCAGTTTATTGCCGAAGCCGAAAAAATTAACGGTAAAAATGCTGTACCCATCATTAAACCTATTGTGGGCTGCGAATTTTACCTTGTCGAAGATCGCCATCGCAGGAAATTCACCGGTGGCGAAAAGGATCTGCGTTATCATCAGCTGTTGCTCGCAAAAAATGCCCTCGGGTATCGGAATCTGGTTAAATTGGCTTCGCTGGGATACATACAGGGGATGTATGGCAAATATCCGCGAATCGATAAAGAACTCCTTCTTCAGTATCACGAAGGACTGATCGCTACCACCTGCTGCCTGGGTGCCGAAGTTCCCCGAACCATTTCAGCAAAAGGTGAAGCCGAGGGCGAGAAAGTATTTAAATGGTGGCTTGATATTTTTGGCGAAGATTATTATGTGGAAATACAACGCCACGATATCCCCGAACAAAATGAAGTAAATGTCGTTTTACAGCGCTTCGCTGCCAAATACAATGTGAAATTGATTGCCAGCAACGATTCACACTATGTTGAACAGGCTGACTCAAACGCACACGATATACTTCTTTGTGTAAATACAGGTGAGAAACAAAGCACCCCTACTTTTCGTGAGTATGGCGATGGTGATGCATTAGTAAAAGGAAGGCGTTTTTCGTTTTATAACGATCAGTTCTTTTTCAAATCAACGGAGCAGATGAGTCAGCTGTTTGCCGACATCCCCCAGGCCATTGATAATACAAATGAAATTGTAGGCAAAGTCGAAATTATTCAGCTTAAAAGGGATATTTTACTACCCAATTTTCCTGTTCCACCTCAGTTTGTTATTCATCGGAATTCAATCTTTACCGATCGTAAAGATGTAAACGGGCAAAAAGAAATTACTGCTGATGTTCGCAACCAATGGGAGTTTCTGAAACATCTCACGTATATAGGCGCAAAAGTACGCTATGGCGAAATTACGCCTCAACTGCGCGAAAGAATTGATTTCGAGCTGCAAACCATACATGATATGGGTTTTGCAGGCTACTTCCTGATTGTAAGCGATTTTATAAAAGCAGGTCGCGATATGGGCGTTTTTATCGGTGCAGGACGTGGTTCGGCTGCCGGCAGTGTTGTTGCATATTGTACTGCCATCACCAATATTGATCCTCTTAAGTACAATCTGCTGTTCGAACGTTTTCTGAATCCCGAACGCATCAGCATGCCTGATATCGATACCGATTTTGACGACCAGGGCAGGCAGAAAGTTATTGACTATGTAGTACAGAAATATGGCCAGAATCAGGTGGCGCAAATTGTCACCTATGGCACTATGGCTGCTAAAAGCAGTATTAAGGATGTGGCCCGGGTGCTCGATCTCGACCTCAGCATCAGCAACTACCTGACTAAGCTGGTACCCGACAAACCCGGAATAAAACTCAAGCGAGTGCTTTCGGCTCCGCTTACGGCTAAAGAAGGCCCTAAATCGCTGGAGGAAAAAGAAGATCTCCGTTCGGAAGATATGGATAATATCCGTAAAATCAGGGAGATATATAATTTTGCAGGTACAGATGCTTCGTTGCTGTTGCAGAAGAAAGTACTTGAGTTAGCTGAGAAACTTGAAGGTTCAGTGCGTGGCACGGGTATACATGCAGCCGGAATTATTATCGCTCCGACTGATCTTACAGAGCTTATCCCTGTTTGCATTGCGAAAGATTCCCCTCTATGGGTGACTCAATTTGAAGGAAATATTATTGAATCAGCAGGCGTAATCAAAATGGACTTCCTGGGGTTGAAAAACCTTACCATTCTGAAAGATGCCCTTCAGATGATTGAAGAGAACCATGGAGTAAAAGTAGATCTGGATACCATTCCACTCGACGATACCGCGACCTTCGAACTCTATCAGCGTGGCGATACCGATGGTACTTTCCAGTTCGAAAGTATCGGAATGAAACAGCATCTGCGCAATCTGAAACCCGACAAATTCGAGGATCTCATTGCTATGAATGCACTTTTCCGCCCGGGTCCTATAAAGTACATCCCGAATTATATTGCACGCAAACATGGCCGTGAGGCAGTATCGTACGATCTGCCTATTATGGAAGAGATTCTGCACGAAACCTATGGCATAACAGTTTACCAGGAACAGGTGATGTTGCTTTCGCAGAAACTGGCAGGTTTCAGCAAAGGCAAGGCCGATGAGCTGCGTAAAGTGATGGGTAAAAAGATCAGGGAGAAACTTGATAAAATGAAACCTGAGTTTATACTGGGCGGAACCGAAAACGGACATCCCGAAGATAAACTTAACAAGATATGGACCGACTGGGAGGATTTTGCATCCTATGCTTTCAATAAGTCGCATAGTACATGTTATGCTTACATTGCATATCAAACAGCATATCTTAAAGTCCATTACCCACCTGAATATATGGCTGCTCTGCTTACAGCCAACCTCGGTACTGTCGATAATCTCACAGCCTACCTCGATGAATGCCGCAGGATGGGATTGCGTGTATTGGGTCCGGATGTGAATGAATCGGGCTTAAACTTCTCGGTGAATCAAAATAAAGAAATCCGCTTCGGACTGAAAGCACTCAAAGGGATGGGCGATGCAGCGGCTGATTCGCTTCTGGTTGAGCGGGCTGAGAAAGGAGCATATACCAGTATTTTCGATTTTATTAAGAGGGTAAACCTTCGGGCGGTAAATAAAAGCTCAATGGAAGCACTGGCTCAGGGCGGTGCTTTTGATAGCTTCGAAGGGATGCACAGGGCACAGTTTTTTGCAAAAGAATCGAACGAGGAAACTACGTTCCTCGAAAAACTGATCCGCTTCGGGGGGAGTTTTCAGGCTATGCAATTATCGTCGCAGCAATCGCTGTTTGGTGACCTGGGTCCGGTTGAAGTACCTGATCTGAAACTCCCTGACTGCCAGCCCTGGTCGAATATTGAAAAACTTAAACGCGAGAAGGCTATTGCCAGTTTCTTTATTTCAGGGCATCCGCTCGATGAGTACCGTTTCGATATTGATACATTCTGCAATGCTACCATAAAAAGGCTTAAAGAAAATATGGCCGGGGCGGCAACACGCGACGTTTTTATTGCCGGAATTGTTTCGAAGGTCCGTCATGAAGTGGCAAAAAACGGGAATCCTTACGGCCGGTTCATGCTCGAGGATTTCGACGAATCGATTGAGCTGTCTCTTTTTAAAGAGGATTATCTGAAATTCAAACACCTGCTGATCGACGATACTATTGTTTTTGTGAAACTGCGAACGGCATTGCGCTATAATACTACCGACCAGTTTGAACCACGCATACAGCGCATATCGTTACTGGGTGATGTAATGGATGAACAGGCAAAGGCTCTTATTCTTCAGATACCCTTCGATAACCTTACCGATGCATTTACATACCAGATAATTGATGCGGTAAAAAAGAATAAAGGCAACTGTAAAGTCCGTGTCGAACTGTTCGATTTTGTGAATAATTACCGGGTCGAAACAGTATCGACACAGCATAAAGTTGTGTGCAGCAATGCGGTGAAGCAACTCGGTGGTTTACAGGGTATAAAAATTAAAGTAAAAGCATAAAATAATCATCCTGCTCATCGGAATTAACAATACTAAATTGCCTAATTTTGCATACATCAAACCAGCATCAGCGAACAAATACAGGCAAGAGTTGGTTTTATGCTGAATATTTTGGTTCTACTGCCAGTTTAGTGGGTGAATTGAAAATGCCGGAAGTCCGAAGACGGAAGTCAGAAGTTCTCTTGAAAACTTCTTTTATCCTAATGAAAGTGGATCTTTTCTGGCAATTACTTTTCTTCAAATCGCTTCTCCTTAGTAGGATTAAATCTCAAATTATAACGTTCTTCCGTCTTCTGCCTTCGGTCTTCTTGCCTCTAAGCACTAATTCGATTCAATTCGGGGTAGAACCAATATTTTAAAGTCAAAATACAACTAACAAAAATAATTATACAACAAATAAAATTTTAATCATGGCACTTGAATTCACGGATGCAAATTTTGCCGAACTGGCCGAAAAATCAGATAAACCAGTAATTATTGACCTTTGGGCCGAATGGTGCGGACCTTGCCGTATGGTTGGACCTATTGTTGAAGAACTTGCTAAAGAATACGAAGGCAAGGCCATAATCGGCAAACTTGATGTTGATAGCAATCCTGTTGTTACGGGCAAATTCGGTATCCGTAATATTCCTACCATTCTGTTTATGAAAAACGGTGAAATCGTTGATAAACAGGTAGGCGCTGTTCCTAAAAGTGTATTGGTAGGTAAGTTGGAAAAACTTCTTGGATAGAAAGATTTCAGAAACCTCACCCCCTGACCCCCTCTCCTGACGGCGAGGGGGAACTTAGCGAAAAATACTTTACAGGGATTATAACATAGGTAATCGGCAATTATGAATTGTGAATCTGGAATTGCAAATTGCAATTTGTTTTCACCTAATTCCAATATCCTAATTCTCAATATTTTATGTCAAACCAACTCGACCAGAGCCGTATCCCACAATATGCCAACCTCGAGTTCCTGGCAAGGACCGTCGTCGAAGGTTTTATTGTTGGCCTGCACAAGAGCCCTTTTCATGGCTTCTCGGTCGAGTTTTCGGAACACCGGCTTTATAATCCCGGTGAACCTACCCGCCATATCGACTGGAAACTGTATGGCCGTACCGATCGAATGTATGTGAAGCGGTATGAAGAAGAAACCAATCTCCGTTGCCAGATTGTAATCGACAATTCCTCATCCATGTTTTTTCCTGTGCAGGAAGTAACTGATGTGGATCATCCAAATAAAATTACTTTTTCTGTTTATGCAGCAGCCTGCATTATGCAGTTGCTTCGCAGACAGCGCGATGCCCTCGGTTTAAGCCTTTTTAGCGAAAAAGTAAACCTGCATACCCAGGCAAAATCGAATTCGGTACACCATAAATTCCTGCTCGGTAAGCTGGAAGAACTTCTGGTTCCACTTGCGTCCGAAGAGCACCGAAGCTCACAGGTAACTGATTCGCTGCATTTTATTGCCGAAAATATTCACCGCCGCTCATTGGTGGTGCTTTTCAGCGATATGTTCGATGCCGGCTCCGATAATGCTGCTTTATTTGATGCATTACAACACCTTCGTTACAACAAACACGAAGTGATACTCTTTCATGTGGTGGATAAAGCCAAGGAGTTGGATTTTGATTATGATAACCGCCCGTATCGCTTCGTGGATATGGAAACCGGGTCTGAAATAAAACTGCAGCCTGCCGAAATACGCAAAACCTATGCCGAAGCCATTGGTAATTTCCATCAGGAACTGAAACTGAAATGCGCCCAGTATAAGATCGATTTTATCGAAGCTGATATAAACAAAGGATTTGAACAGGTATTGCTGCCTTATCTGTTAAAGAGGGAAAGAATGGGGTAGTTTCGCCGCCGACGGAATTACATGTAAGACGCCAGACCTCCAATTGTTGACACAGGCAGATTCTATATTAGTCAACCGATAATCACTTAATTTTATATACGCACGCGGGTCCACCTGTTAAGGTTGGGTCTTTTTTAGTATTTGCGGTTATATCCCTTTTATATATTGAGTGCATGTCGAAGGACTTATACGTTGTTGGATTTCCTTCTTTGCAAATGGATCCCCATTTAGCAGTTTTTCAAAATGCCTGATAATTTCAGGTTTATCAAGTCCGGTCCCGGTTTTAGTCTTAATATCCCTTAAATCTATGCAAAATCCGGTAAAGTAATCCGGAAAATCGGCAACAATATCCGTATTCAGGTAATTGGCTTCGTTGTAGATGCGATGATAGTTGCCCCTTGATTTTTCGATCAGAAAAGTCTCTTTTTTTAAATTTGTAATGGAGGCCGATTTCTCGCAGCCAGGAATACAGCTGTCCTCAATTTCATCTTTTTCACATCCTGTTACCTGGTGAAACAGGCATTGCCGGCTTGTCATCAGCAGAATGGGATGATAAATACTGTAATAAAGAGAGAAGGCTTCCGGTTTTTTAATGCCCTTAAGCTGGGTTTTGCTTATTTCGTTCGAAATAAATGCACCGGAACAATTGAATTTTTCTTTCAAGCATATCAGGCTAAATGAATTAACGATATTCAGTCCCGGGCCGGCAATCCAGTGGATTCCTTTTTTGTAAGCTTCAAATGCGATTCCTGAATTATCGGTTACTATGCTTTTGGGTTGCAGCTGATCGAGAAATTCAACTGCAGCCATGTAATCTTCGCCAAGTAAAATGGGAGGGAACCATGGAATCAAATTGTCATGTTCTCTGAAAAGTTCAGCATACTCATTCACTTTATTTTTAATACTGCCGGGAAGTAGAAAATAGCAAGTGGCAGATGCATCATGGCTGAGATGCAAATCCATTATTGAAGAAATGAGTGCCGAAAGAGTTGGCTTGCCGTTCACCACGTTTTGTTTCGTGAAAACGGGAACATCAATGGGATCAATAAACTCTCTGGAATCATTAAGCTTGAATAACAGCTTTCGTTTGATCAAAGTGAGCTCTTTAAATGGCAGATAAACATCACTTTGCAGGTTCTCAATGTTCAGCTGTTCAATAAAATACTCCGTTTCATTTAAGGATTTCAACCTTTTTAAGAGTATTTCCTCATTTAAAGCCTCTTTGCCAATATCCGAAAGCTTAATTTCCGATATCACTTCAAGAGAACTATCCGGGGTTTTTACCGATACCCTAAGAGGAGTGCCACATTGCCCGGAAATGCTGAGTACCAATGGTGCTTTTGAACAACTGAGCTGGTTAATTTTATCTTCTACCGAAGTTATAATACCCGTCCTTTCGTTGTAAATATCGCCTTTCGCTTTCTCTAGTTTTTCATCTGTTGAACAGCCATCGGATTCAGATAAATGCATTGCCGAATTATCGCGGGGATTGTCGATAAACATATCCCTGCTGATTTCTCCTTTCAGGAAAGAGTTTGAAAAATCGCGGTTAAATACTTTATGCAGTTCACTCTTGTCAAGGCTTATCTCATCCTGTTCATAAAAACGCCGGAGTTGTTTCCGCCATACATCTACCACTGTATACACATAATGGAACTTCTTGATCCTTCCTTCAATCTTCAGGGA
>CAIJPI010000150.1 GCA_903822525.1 uncultured Bacteroidales bacterium
AATATCCAAACATACACATTCGTTATATGTGTGGAATTATCAAATCATGTTTTTCCTGTTTATGAAAATGAAATACTCCAGGAGTCCTTGTTAATAATTCCAGGTATTCAAACCAGGTATGGAAGAAATCAGGGCTTAACCGACTTACCTGCTCAATGAAATTTAGATATCTGGCGGAACTTGCTTATTTTCGCATTTCAACACCGAAGAATAATGAAATCACTCAGGCTATTACTCGTTTTGATTATATTCATGTCGTTGGATATTAATCTGCGTGCCCAGGAACCCACTAAAACGCGTGCTGACAAGCAATTCGACCGTGCCGTTCAATTGTATAAGCACCGCGATTTTACCAATGCAGCCCGTCAGCTTGATGATTTGCTGAACGATGAACCAAAGTATGCCAAGGCATGGTTGCTGAAAGCCGACATGTTTTACGATCTTGAAGATTTCCCTGGCGCGGTTGCATCGTATAAAATGGCTGTTGCTATCGATTCAGCAGTATTTCCACCTGCATATTATATTATGGCGAACTTGTATTTCGATATGGAAAAATATGATGACGCCAAAGCAAATTATATAAAATACCTCACCTTCAATCCTAAAATTCAGGCCGAACTGAAACGTACCGCACTGAATTTGCAGTTATGCGATTTCAGGTCGCAGATGATGAAAAACCCGGTACCATTTAACCCGGTAAATATCGGGCCGAATGTAAATTCAAGCGGGTACGAATACATTAATGCCGTTAGTCTCGACGAAGGTCAGTTGTATTTCACACGCAAAGGTGCCGACCCGCGCAGTGACGAAAGTTTTTTCCGATCCGTATCAGCCCGATCAGCTACCGGCCAGTTAAACTGGAGCCCGGCCATAGAAATCGGCGCACCGATTAACACACCCGGAAACGAAGGTGCACTTTGTGTTTCGCCTGATGGAATGACAATTATTATTACCTGTTGCAGCCGCGGCGATTCCTACGGCAGCTGCGATTTATATTCCTCACGAAAAGTCGGGAAAAACTGGTCTGAACCTCAAAATCTGGGTCCGGATGTGAATAGTACGGCCTGGGAGTCGCAACCGTGTTTAGCCGCTGATGGAAGCACTTTGTTTTTTGTTTCTACGCGCCGAGGCGGCCATGGTGGATCCGATATCTGGAAAAGCAGCCTGCAGGCTGATGGTTCCTGGAGCATGCCTGTCAATCTGGGTGATTCAATAAATACGCCTGCCGATGAAATGGCTCCATTTATACATCCTGACGGACGAACGCTATATTTTTCTTCAAGGGGACACCAGGGAATGGGTGGAGCCGATCTTTTTGTGTCGCGCAAAGATGCAGGCGGCAACTGGCAGAAACCCGATAATATAGGGTATCCGGTGAATACCAACCATGATGAAATTAACCTTATTATCAATGCAAAAGGGAGTGAAGCCTTTATCTCGGCCGCGCGCGAAAACGGATATGGAAATACGGATATTTATCGATTTGAATTACCCAAACAATCACGACCTGCATCCGTGTCGTATGTTCATGGTAAAGTGTATGATAAAAACACGCTGAATCCTTTGGCTGCAGCCTTCGAACTCATCGATATGCAGAATAACGGGGTAGTTGTGAATTCATCCTCTGATCCGGTAAGCGGCGAATTTGTCATGAGTTTACCGGTTGATAAGGAATATGCACTCAATGTTTCCTGCAAAGGCTATTTGTTTTTTTCGATGAATTTCAGCCTTAACAAAATGAATGATTCGGTAAACCCGGTAAAACTCGATATACCCATGCAAGCAGTTGCTGTGGGCGAAAAGGTGGTTTTGCACAATATTTTCTTTGATACCGATAAGTTTGAACTACTGCCGGATTCAAAAGCTGAACTGGGAATACTATTAGGGTTTTTATCGAAAAACCCGGTTATGCATATTGAAATCGGCGGGCATACCGATACCGAAGGCAGCGAGACCCACAACCTGACACTTTCGCAAAACAGGGCAAAGTCGGTATATGATTACCTGATTTTAAAAGGTATTAATGCTGAAAAGCTTTCCTATAAAGGCTATGGCGAAACCATGCCAATTTCAGGCAACGACACTCCCGAAGGACGCGCCAACAACCGCAGGACTGAGTTTAAAGTTATCAGTAAATAACATTTATAAGCCAAATATTTTCAGCCAAAATCCGCAATCCCTAATCCCCAATCCGCAATTATTTAGCTGTCCAGAAACAACGCACAGGTGAAATGATTTTCTCTTCTGCTTTGAGTTTCGACATGGCTTTATCAACAACTTTTCTGTCGAGACCGGTTTTTTCGGCAATCTGACCTGCACTCATTGGTTTCTCACTCTGTTTCAATGTATCTACGATCTGATCTTC
>CAIJPI010000151.1 GCA_903822525.1 uncultured Bacteroidales bacterium
GCCAAATTTTTTCAGTCTGTACCTGATTGCAATTCTATTGCTGACTAACTCCTGTACTATGAGCCAAAATCCTCCAACTGTCACCGATTCCATCGACCTTCAGAAATATGCCGGCAAATGGTACGAAATTGCATCATACCCAATGTCGTTTCAAAAGGACTGCTTTTGTGTAACTGCTGATTATACTCTTACCGATAAAGGGTACGTGACAGTTTTTAATTCGTGCCGTAAAGGCAGTGTGAATGGCAAAGTAAAATCTATAACCGGGAAAGCATTCCCGGTAAAAGGGACCCAAAATGTAAAGCTGAAAGTTCAGTTTTTCTGGCCTTTCCGGGCCGATTACTGGGTGCTCGATAAAGCAGAAGATTATTCATGGGCAGTAGTATCGGGTTCAAGCCGTAAATACCTGTGGATATTGAGCCGTTCCCCGGAAATGCCTAAAGAAACATGGGATTATATCACCGGCAGGCTCCTGAAAAACGGATTCGACCTTACTAAACTAAAAATGATGGTTCACAAATAGGATAACTTTCAGGCATACCACAATTGTCTTGAAAACATTGCGCACGTTATCGAAATCCCAAAATCCGATCTGCCTTTTTCAAATTTTCCACTCTTTTTATAAACTCATACGTTCTATCGTATCAGTGATTTTTATGGATGCTGTATATCATATTCCGCACCAGGCTGCGTGGCGAAAAACGTGGTGTTAAGGTACTGAATTTATTCATAAACCCTGGTATTTCAATCGCTTTACCTTTCTTCATGGCCTTATAACCGGCTTTTGCTACCTGCATGGAAGTTGCAGCAGGTAGAAAATGATGTAGCAGCGACTTGCCCAGGCCGGCTGAAACAGCAAAGCCTGTATCTGTCGGACCGGGGCACAGTGTGGTAATTGTAACTCCGCTTCCTTTCACTTCCCTGGTAATAGCTTCCGAAAAGGATAAAACATAAGCCTTACTTGCATAATAAACCGCCATTCCCGGCCCCGGCATAAAGGCGGCTGTTGAAGCTACATTCAGTATCCTGCCCCTGCCGGCTTTCAGCATGCTTTGCAGAGCAAAATGAGTAAGCTGGGTGAGCGCACTGATATTTAAACGGATCATGTCCATACTTTTCGAAAGCTCAGCTTTTCCAAAGTCGCCAAAATCGCCAAAACCGGCATTATTAACAAGGGTATCGATCAGCAAATTCTTTTCATTAATCTCTGAGATCAGTTTATTTACTCCAGTTTCTTCCGAAAGGTCAACAGGAATCAGAATCACCTCCGACTTACTGTCCTTGCGGATCAGCCCGGCAAGATGCTCGAGTTTACCTGCTGAGCGTGCTGTCAGGATCAGATTCCTGCCGTCGGCAGCTGCCAGAAGAGCCAGGTCATACCCAATTCCACCTGAAGCACCGGTAATTAATGTATATGTTTTACTATCCATAGGATTGAATAATTCTATTGTTTAAATTTTGTGTCAGAATGTTAAACGAATATATTGAATTAATGTTTCAGCGTCCCGGTTAAATGTTTATAAATCAGCATACACGGGCAAACTGTTTATAACTTGTTTATAATCTTTGGGGTAAAGGCGTGAAAAGTGCTCTTTCTATATGTTATTTTGTATGAAACAGACAGTAAATCTGGATACCTATAGATTGGAATAAGAGGATATAAAAAATGATCTGAACCTGAAATTTTAAAGAAATTTGTGTTTTCAGGCTTATAAATGAAAATTTTACAAAGGCAAAACAGCTAATTGAAAAACTGATCCACCTTTTAATACTGATTATGTATGGCGGTAAAACTAACTCCTAAGACAGGTAAGAAGCAAAAAAAAATATTCGTTCTCGATACCAGCGTAATCTTATACAACCACAATGCTATCAATAGTTTCGATGATAATGATGTAGCTATCCCAATCACGGTACTCGAAGAACTCGATAACTTCAAAAAAGGCAACGACAATATAAATTTCGAAGCACGGGAGTTTATACGGATTATCGACCGGCTTTCTGAAAAAAGAACCCTGACCAAGTGGCTCACACTTCCAAAATCGAAGGGCGGCAAGTTTAAAGTGATCATGAATGAACAGGGCGATATTGATGCCCGTGTTATATTTGGTGAAAACAAACCCGATCACCGTATTTTAAATGCTGCACTTGCCATTGCCAAAGAAAATCCTGATTGTAGGGTCACACTCGTTTCGAAAGATGTCAACCTCCGCTTAAAAGCCAAATCCCTTAACATTCAGGCTGAAGACTTCCTCACCGGGAAGATCAAAGATCCTGAGGGCCTGTATACCGGAAAAACAGTGATTGAAGGTTTACCATCGAAAGTAATTGATGCTATTTACCAGAACGGGCACTGCGAACTAAGTGATATAGGCGTTCAAACTGCAATACCCAACCATTACTATATACTTAAAAATACTAAAAATTCAGCCCTGGCTTTTTACAATGCCACTACCCAGCGGATTGAACGGCTCGATAAACGTCCTGCCTACCGTATCATGCCGCGCAATGCCGAACAGGTATTTGCCCTTCATGCCATCATGGACCCTGATATTAAACTGGTTACCTTACAGGGTGTGGCCGGCACCGGCAAAACATTACTTGCCCTGGCAGGTGCCATGGAGCAAAGGCGTGATTTCAAACAGATATATCTTGCCCGTCCTATCGTTCCGCTGAGCAATAAAGAAATTGGATTTTTACCCGGAGATGTTAAGGAAAAAATTGGTCCTTACATGGAGCCGCTTTATGATAACCTGAAATTTATCCAGAGCCAGTTTGGAGAAAAGGATAAGGAACATAAGGTTGTAACGGAATCACTTCAGAATGAAAAACTCGTTGTTACTCCCCTGGCCTATATCCGCGGACGAAGCATCAGCAATGTTTTTTTTATTGTTGATGAAGCCCAGAACCTGACACCGCACGAAGTTAAAACCATTATTACCCGGGCAGGAGAAAATACGAAAATTGTTTTTACCGGCGATATCTTCCAGATCGATACACCTTACCTCGATTCGCAGAGTAACGGGCTATCGTACCTTATCGACAAGGTGAAATCACACCCCATGTATGCCCATGTACGACTCGAAAAAGGAGAAAGGTCCGAACTGGCAAACCTGGCAAACGATCTGCTCTGATCCGTTTGCAAAGGTTATGGCTTCGGTTTGAATGCAGAGGGCTAATTTGTGATCAGGAAGTGTATTGCTGCTTTTCTATTTTTCGTTCCTTACCATGGTAAGTACTGTCTGTCCAACAGCCATCAAAGTTGGCTTGCTTATCCCTTTCATATTATCACTCACGGTATGCCAGTGCTGGTAAAAGCCTGAGCGCGTTGCCGGATCGTGCTGAATAACATCAATAGTCGGTATCTGACGCAATTGATTTATATAAACATGATCATCGGTAATAGCATTAGTACGTTCGGCCGAAAAATAATCGCTGTAACCGATGGAAGAGCCAATATTCCACATTCGCTGCACTACATCGGGTGCATAGTACATGGTAGTTCCTTCCATGGTAAACACTGCGTTTTCGGCACCAACCATATCGAGCAGAATTCCGAAACGCGCACTATACGAAGGTACATGCGGATACCTCGACCAAAACTGTGAACCCAGAGCCCAATCATCCGAGCCTGTGAAGCCGGCATCCTGAGGAGCCCCGTAATCTTCACCATCGAGTAAAAGAATATCAACGCCAACCGAAGCCGGCATTATCTTTAATTGGCGGGCTATTTCCAGAAGTATTCCTACTCCGCTTCCACCATCGTTGGCGCCATCAATGGGTGTGCGGTGCACAAGACTGTCAGGGTCATTATCGGCATACGGGCGTGAATCCCAGTGAGCGCAAAGTAAAACACGGGTAGTACTTTTGGGATTGAAAGAGGCTATAATATTTTTACATGAAAGCGTGGTCCCGTCATAGGCTTTTGCTGTAAATGGCTGAATATACACGTTGGCAGAATACTTTTTCAGTGTCTTCTCCAGCCACAGACCACATTCCTTGTGTGACTTGCTGTTAGGAACCCTTGGGCCAAATTTCACCTGTTCGTTAACGAAATAATATGCTGTATCGGCATTAAAATCAGCAGCCTTTATAACCGGATTAGAATCTGTTAATTCAGATTCGCCTGAAGTATGAGAAGATTTCTGCTTGCACGAACTGAATACTGCTACTATTAAAATAGCAAGCAGTAGATTGATATATCGCATAAAGGAAGTGTTTGGTAGCAGCAAAGATAATACAATCCGGAATTATCGCGGATTAAATGAAATCAGCCTTATGCCCGAACGAAGTTGTAAATACAGTTTCCTCCAATGGCCTTCTCGAACGCGGGCTCAATTCGAGTTTTTGCAGGTTTGGATGCAAAATCTCAGCCTCAGCCCGGTAACCCATGGCAATAGCAACAACCACCTTAAAATCGCCGGGAATTTCGAGTGAGAGGGCTGCTCCTGCTGCATCAAATCCGCCCATCTGATGGGTATAAACACCTTCGTGTATGGCCTGAATTGAAAGTGTTGCCACAGCCTGTCCCAAATCGTAAGCATGCGCACCGTTATGATCTCCTTTGTCGCTTGTTGTTTTAGCAATTGCAAGAACCAGAACAGGAGCATTCACAGCCCAAAGCTGATTAAACTCAACTAAGGAATCAAATATTTTATCATATACATCATCTCCCTTAAACCCAACAAGGAAATACCAGGGCTGTAGATTATTGGATGAGGCTGTCCAGCGTGCAGCTTCGAAAATCCGCTGCAGTTTTTCGTGTTCCACAGGTTTTGAATCGAATGCACGAGGGCTCCACCGTGAAGCGATAAGCGGATGGAAATCGTAAACTGATGAGGGCTTTTTAATCAAATCTGTATCTTGCATATATTTTTTCGCTGTTGTCATGTTAAAATAACATTTCGTCCCTAACGGGACTTTTATTAATTACTATTTGTCTTGCTACCAACATGTTGTCCCTGACGGGACAGTCCCGGAGATTATTTGCGCAAGCAAATAGATGTTGGTAGAAAATAAAGTGACCCCCTAAAGCTACAAGTCCCGTAGGGACGGCATTAAACAAGCAATATAGCGATTTTGTAGAAATATATCCGGACACTAAATGATATTTTTTATTAAATAACACACCGGGGTGGTTATAGTTCAGTAATTAAAGACAATATTAAAACTAATTGCTTACATGAGTCAAAACTATTTTATCAAAAATAATTATATCGAAATTTTAAGCCACAACCCAATCCGCATGTAATAAATGTACTCATTTTCAATTGATTTTCGAACAACAGGCCTCCATAGAATTGCAATTTAAGAATTTTTGCATAAAGCGGTGCAGACAGGTCAGGTATTTTTCTTGGCTTGCCGCGTATTAATAGCAGTAAATTTATTAATGTAATCAAGTTAAATCAGTTATTTTTAGTCAATCTGAAAATGTTGGGTTGATTTTTTATGTCATAACTAAATAAATAGTATAATTTTGTCCTGGTTATTGATAATATCCCTTTACTGATGAAAAACAAATACCTTGATCTGATAGAACAAACTTTCGATTTCCCAACCGAAGAGTTTAAGGTGGAAGACAGTGAATTATTTTTCAACAACATTCCCCTGATGGAAGTGATCAAACAGTATGGAACGCCTTTGCGTGTTACATTCCTTCCTAAGATCAGCAAGCAGGTACAGAAAGCTAAAAGGCTTTTTAATGTGGCCATTGCCAAATCGGATTACAAAGGCAGCTATAATTTTTGTTATTGCACCAAGAGCTCTCATTTTTCGTTTGTACTGGAAGAAGCGCTTAAAAATGATATACATATCGAAACTTCATCCGCATTCGATATCCCAATCATCGAATCCTTGTATGAGTCGGGCAAGTTAAAGAAAGACACCTATATTATATGCAACGGATTCAAACGTCCGCAGTATATCGAGAATATATGCAACCTGATAGAAGAAGGATTCGACAATGTAATACCTATCCTGGATAATAAGTTTGAACTTGATGAGTACGACCGCAACATTACCCGGAAAATCAAGATCGGGATCCGGATTGCTTCGGAGGAAGAACCTAAATTTGACTTTTATACTTCAAGACTTGGTATCCGCTACAACGACATTGTTTCGTACTATGAGGAAGAAATAAAAAACAATCCCAAGTTTGAGCTGAAGATGCTTCACTTCTTCATTAATACCGGCATACGCGATTCAGCCTACTATTGGAATGAATTATCAAAATGCGTGCAGGTATATTGCGAACTCAAAGCCGTTTGCCCGCAGCTTACCTCATTAAACATTGGCGGCGGATTCCCTATTAAAAACTCGCTGAATTTTGATTTCGATTATTCCTATATGGCAGAGGAAATCATTGCCCAGATAAAAGGGATCTGCCAACGCAACGGAACACAGGAACCCGATATTTTTACCGAATTCGGATCGTTTACCGTTGGCGAAAGCGGAGCTATATTGTACAGCATTATCGACCAGAAACGCCAGAACGATCGTGAACTCTGGAATATGATCGACAGCTCCTTTATTACAACCCTGCCTGATACCTGGGCAATAAACCAGAAATTCATTCTGCTGGCTATAAACCACTGGGATCAGGAATATGAAAGAGTGTTTTTGGGCGGACTAACATGCGACAGCGAAGATTATTATAATGCCGAAGCACATACCAACGCCATATTCCTCCCTAAACTTATGGATGATGAGCCTCAGTTTATAGGCTTGTTCCATACCGGCGCATACCAGGATTCGCTTTCAGGCTACGGAGGCATTCAGCATTGCCTGATTCCGGCTCCAAAACATATTCTCATCGATATTGATGAAGACGGAGAATATTTTACCAAATTATTTGCCAAGGAGCAAAGTCATAAATCGATGCTGAAGATTCTTGGATACTAACATATAGTATTGATTATATGCTAGTTGATCCGTAAAGACTTTCCGGTTTGCCCACCAGCATACTGCTGAATATGCTATATGCTTACACCGTGAGTTTTAAACAAAAAGAAAAATAATTATAACAGGCGTTCAGAAATTTTCAAACCTTACCTGCAGACATGGTTACCGCTTAAGGCATGATTTCTATAGACTTAAACCAGAGCATTCCAATTAAATACTTTTTTCAGGATTTGTATTATGGTTCTCAACATAAGGATTATTGTTGCATGTATAAAAAAAGTTGTATTTTCGCAATTCTGTAAAACAAAAAAGCATATTAACCTCACTCTCTACCATTAACCTGTATTTCAACTTACCAGCCAGTAATACAGTATGCTTTTTAGCTGAGAACATTTGTTTATTTTCACATGTTCCTGATATATAATGGTATAGAGCTAAAAATATAACTCCTATGAAACAGTATGGTGATTTGCCAAAAGAATTCACTGCGTTCGAAAGTTCGAAAATTGTAATTGTTCCGGTTCCATACGATGGAACAACTACCTGGATAAAGGGTTCTGACAAAGGGCCAAAGGCAATACTTGATGCTTCGTTTAACCTTGAGATGTACGATATTGATACTGACAGCGAAGTACATAAGCTGGGCATTCATACAGCAGAACCTGTAACCGAATCTTCAACTCCTGAAGCCATGGTGGACGAAGTTTACAACAGGGTAAAAGCTTTGTACAAAAAGAAAAAATTTCCTGTTGTCCTTGGTGGTGAACATACTGTAAGTATAGGCGCATTTAAGGCTGCCAGCGAACAGTTCAGCGATCTGACCATTCTTCAGTTTGATGCTCATGCTGATATGAGAAATGATTACAATGGTTCCAAATTCGATCATCACTGCGTAATGGCCAGGGCTTCGGAAATGGCACCGGTAGTGCAGGTTGGTATCCGTAGCATGAGTGCTGCCGAACGTGAAGACATTAAGCCTGACTGCGTATTTTATGCCATGCAGATATACGATCAGTCGACATGGATGTACGAACTGCTTAACAAACTTACCCGCAACGTATACATTACCATCGACCTTGATGTACTCAACCCTTCGATTATGTCGTCAACCGGCACTCCTGAGCCTGGTGGCATGAACTGGTTTGATATCATTAATATTCTGAAAAAGATCAGCGAACAAGTGAATATCGTTGGTTTCGACATTACTGAACTTGTTCCAAACAAAGAAAATAAAGCACCTGATTACCTGGTAGCCAAACTTATATACACCATGCTTACGTATAAGTTTATTACCGGGATAAAATAATTTTTATTCAACCTCAACTAAAAGGCTGCCTCTGTTCATTACAGGCAGCCTTTTATTTTAACAAATAAAAGACATGGCACTGATAAAATTAATTGAAAAGGAAGAAGCAACCGGACGGATTGCTGAAATTTATGATACCATGATGAATACCATGGGATTTATACCTGAAGCATTTAAAATTTTTAGCCCAAGCGAGTATGTGCTGGAAAAGCAATTTGCGAACCTCGGGTACTTTATGCGTCATAAAACGCTCGGCGGGAAACTGCTTGCTTTTATACGTCTGCTGGTTTCGGACCAGGAAGAATGCGTGTATTGTGTCGGGATGAATTCAGGCATACTATTACAGTACGGTGTACTGCCTGATTCGCTGGCTGAAATTAAGCTGAACCCTGCAAAGGCTCCTTTGGAAGATAATGAACTGGCTCTTCTGCTTTTTGTTTTGAAAGTAGTTAAGAATTCCAATTCCATCACTCAGGATGATGTGAATATACTTAAATCTCTGGGTTGGTCGGACAGTGATATTATGGATGCCACCTATCATGGCACCAGCCAGGTAGGCTCAGATAAACTTTTCAATGCATTTAAGATTGATACTGAGTTGTAACAATCATTGCTAAGGGTGGTGATTTTAGAATCGTAATAAAAATGCTATTTTTTAATCACCAGCTTATCTTTCAATTGTCCGCTCCTGCACCTTATATCCAGGATGTAAGTTCCACTGGCAAGCGATTTTAGATTAATCGGGATAGATAGTACGCCATATACCTGCACTTTTTCCAGGCTGAAGACTTGTTTGTTATCCATTGAACTGATGTTCACTTCTGCTATTTCAGACGTTCCTGATGAAAGCAAAAGCGTAAAATCACCGTTTGTAGGATTAGGATCATAGCGCACATCCATATCACCGGCTTTTCTGTCGTCACAGTCAGTAACAATCTTTACCTGTATGGAGTCGGAAATAGAACAGCCATTGTTGCCTGTAACTTCGACCTTGTATTTCATGGATGCACCGGTTGTTCCTGAAATAGCCGCACTGATGAATGGAGTTTTGGCATCGCCCGGAGTCCAAAGGTAAGTTGCGACACTATCGGCATTTGCCTGGAGGATCACCTGTTTGTTCTGGCAACTCTCAGCCGGGCCCATCATCTCTACTACAGGAGGCTGCAACACAGTGACATTTGCTTTTAAAAGCGCCCTCGAAATACATCCTGTACCGCTAACAATTGAATCAATCCGATATTCAGTAGTTACTAAAGGAATAACAGGGATGGTAATCAGCTGTTTCTGCAATTTGAGTATACTGCCGTCAGAAAGGAATATCCTCCATGGTCCCTGCCCCGTGAACCCGATTTTCAGAAAAGCAGTATCGCCTCTGCAAATGGCAGTATCACCCGTAAGTGCTGCTGAAAATCCATGATAAATATTAAGTACCAAGGTATCGGATAGTTGCTGGCAGGCAGCATCGGGTATGATTTTCAGAATTAGCTTTGTAAGCCCGTTTTGTATATCATCAGGTCCGGGAGAATATGCAGTAAACAAGGTATCCGTGTTGCTGAAAGTACCGTCACCCGAAGTGGACCAACGGGCTGAAATATAGTTTGAGGCCGATGGCGCAGGCATAAAAAGTTCACCGGTACAGGTAAAGGTATCGGTACCGGCATTTAGTGCTGGCTTAGGCACAAAAGTCAGCAACAAGGTATCTTTCACTGTTTCACCATAGGAATATCCCTTGAGTGTTACAATAAGTTGTACTATACCAGCCTCAATATCCGAAGGGCCGGGATAGTATACGGGATTAGAAATACCTGGGTCGTTAAAAAAGCCACTTCCTGAGGTAGTCCATAACAAGGACTGGTAGTTTGTTGCGATGGCCTCCGGCTGAAATGTATTTCCTTCGCAAACCCGTGCATCAGGACCGGCATCCGCTACCGTTTGCTGCTGAACAGGGAATTCAATAAAATCGATCCATGCAGCATCGTAGCCAACACTAAGCCCCTGATCCTTTGTGTATTCCCATTTCAAAGTATGCATTCCTGCCGGAATCGGAAACGAAACCCTTGCCCAATCCTTTTCACCCGACCACTGCCCTACTTTCATATTATCAATATAAAAATTCAGGAAATCGAAGCTGAGCTCAGATGATACCTTTCTGTAAAACGATATACTATCGTCAGCAGTAAGGTTAAGTACAATGTATAAAGCAGAGGTATCGAGGCTTTTGATATACCCTGACCGCAGACTGTACGTTCCTTCGTACACCATGAAATTATTAATATTCCATGATTTGTTTCCGCTGCTTCTCCATGCCATTTTCGAGAGATCGCCCGATTCCCAGTCTTCGGTAAGAACACCAATTTTTTTAAGAAATAAACGCCGCTCCTGCTGACCTGAATAACTCAGGCTATCAATAAAGCCCGCAAGGCTTCCGGCAGCAGTGCCTGCATCAAAATCCGCATGCCACGTGACTGTATCGCACTGACCCGGAGCAATCTGTGCTGACAGAGCGATAGCGTTTACGATATGACAAAATGCCTGCGGTGTTGAGAGCTTGCTTATAGCTGACGGAACAACATAATCGCCCGTATTGGTAAGCACACTGGCAAGAGTTACCGATTCGCCGGGGTCAGGCTGGTTATTGCCGTTTCCTGCCGTATCGATCACCAGCAAAGGTCCTATGCTGAGATGAGGAGCATGCGCAACCACTACCATACTACTCTGGTATACACTGTCATACTTATCCGTAGCTGTCAGGGTAAAAACAAATTCAGCTTTGTCGGGGATCAACTCCGATAAGCTAACCTGGAATGCCAGCGGAATATTTTTTATCTGGCCGATATCAAAATTACCAAAAGACTGACTGCTATTCAATATCTGCACAAAAGGCGAATCGCAGCTCAGGGTAACGCTCACCAGACTATCGGGTTGATCCCCGATATTGCGCATATTCAGCGAAAAAGAAAAGGTTTCGCCGTATTCAGCCTTCGCATTGGCATTTCCTGTCAGCGTGTCGTTAATAATGTGGGTATAATAATCAATGTACGCCTGGCCTGGAGGCGGCCCTATACGAAAAGGAGATACATACCCCATGGCTTCGCCTGTGCGGTTATCGGTCCAGCAGGGATAAACCATCCCTGCTTTTGAAGTAATTCCGAGATAATCGCCGAAATAATTATCAGATAAGCCTGTGAGCGGAAGAGGTGTGAAAGCAACATCGCTCACCCTGAAATCCTGCCAAGTGAGTCCTCCGTTTTTTGAGACTGCTACCCAGGTTTCGCACATATCATCAGGCACGTTCCGGTCGTCGTAAAACACAACTGCCAGATTTCCATTGTCCGGGTCGCAGGTTATCCAGGGGAAATAATGTTCCTTCCCTCTATTGGGTGCATCCTGGTTAATTTTTAACGGAGCACTCCAGGTTTCACCCAAATCCTTTGATTTCATCAAAAAGATGTCGACATCAGCTCCCTGATTGATTCCCGGTTCACCATTGTTTGTCCATACAACATATATACTTCCTCTATCAGGGCCATTGCTGAGATCAACTGCCATCGAAGGAAAGGAATTTACCCTCATGAGTTTGTTGACCCCTTGGGTGCGTATACCGTTGATATTATTTATTATTCGTTTGGAAGGCCTCCAGGTATGACCTCCGTCACTAGAACGGGCAAACCCCAGGGCTTTTTCATCGGAAGGCCAGCTATCGTAGATGGCCCATACAGCATAAACCTCACCCAGAGGTCCGGTTTGAATGTTAATCCCCTGATTATGGCTTCCGGCAGCAACCGCATCGCTGATCGTAACAGCATTCTGCCATGCCAGACCACCATCCATCGAAGGAGAAACCTGCAGGTGTCCTGAACCGGTACTGCCACCAATTACAGTCCAGCCATTATACATGTTTCCCAGAAAAGGACTTGAGAGGCTATTGTCGATCCACAAATGATTTTTATCGAGTATGCTTCCAAATCCGCCGGGCGCCGATGCCACTCCTCTTTTTTTCCAGGTTTGTCCGTTATCGTCGGAATATGATATCCCCTGACCTCCGCCAGAGAATATGCATCCGACATACATCCGGCCGGTGCGGCTGATGGCTGTTGCAGGGTCACCAAAATTATATCCACCAACACCCAGTACCGTTCCTTCCCAGTTTGAACCTCCGTCAGCACTCTGAAGTGCATCGGCCCCATACTGTGCTCCACTGTATGGAGCGGGATGCGAATTGTTGGAATTGATCAGTCTGAAACCATCATCAGGATCAACGAAAATAGAATTTTCCGACTGCAGCGATGTGGTTTCTGTTACAGGAATATCGGGAGAATCGTAGGTAGCTATACCGGGTGCCGAGAGTTTCGAACTTCTGGGTAAGGCATCCGGCACATGTTTTGGCGGTTGAACGCTTACCAGTCCTAACTCAGCCATACGCCTCCAATATCCCATGTTATCGACTCGGGTATCGGGTACATATTTGGGAGGAATAGCAGAGGATGGCATGAACTGCTGGGCAACAGCGATTTGAAGCATTAAACCCAGGGTCAGCATGAATAAGATTCGTGAGCCTACACGGAATTCAATTACACCAAAGATATTATATAGAACTTTCTTCTTTTCCTTCATGCGCGATAAAAAAAATGATTTAACGATACCCTGTAAATACGGTTTTTGCATTATCTGATACTGGCTCGAAGTGTGCGATGTTCACCCCTGCCGGCTGCAACAGAACCATACAAAATGACGTTTAATTTACGATGAAAGACCTTGAAATCAAGATTTTTTCAGATTTAATTTCACAGGTATAATATCCCGGTCGGAATGATGAAACATTAATAACCTGGTGATACCTGCCCTCATTATCCGTACTCTTTTCACCTGAAGCAAAAACATCTTTGCCTTCACTATTATAAATCTTCAATTCCAGTTTGCATTGTGATTTCAGGAAGGCATCGACAGCTATTTTTTCGGTTGCAGGGTTAGGAGATATATTCATTATAGCAGGGTCAGCCTGAAATGTATTTGTCGATGTATAATCAACAAAAGCAGGGAAAACAACAAAATCAACCCAGGCACAGTCGCTGCCGGCTGCTGTCGCCATATCTTTTGAATAAACCCATTTCAACGTGTGCACGCCTGCAGTGAGAGGATAACTGTGTCGCTGCCACGGTACTGAACCTGACCATTCTTCCATAGGTTGTATATCAATGAAAAACTGCAGTTTGTCGAATATAGGTTCTGACGACACTTTTGAATAAAAAGAGATGCTGTCGCTTTCGAGAGTATTGAGTGTTATCTGCATGGCTGATTGCTGGCTGTTTCCTATGGCTGCTGATTTACCACAATACAAACCTTCATAGGGCGAATTAACGCTGATATTCCATAAATTCTGCCCTTGTTTTGACCAGGAGAATGCATCGAAATTGCCTGTCTCAAAATCTTCAACAATAAGTTTAACGGCAGGGAAGTAGGAAGCATTTGCCTGGTATGCGCCTGATGCTAATACGTACCCAAGTTCCACAATTGAAGCGGCAGGGGCATTATTACTGACTTGCAGAACAAAGGACGCATTTGTGGATGCTCCTGCAGCCATCGTTCCTAACTGACATACCGGGGAAACTATAGTTACCCATGGGCTGGAAGTTGTGAGTGTAGCTGTTGTATTTTCGCAGGCACTGTTGCCATTATTTAAGGATGCGATAATGCAGTTTACTGTTTCGCCTGGATCGAGCCTACCGTTTCCATTGCCTCCGCTGGCATCGTCGATAGTAAGGATACCAGCAGCAAGTGAAGGAGCATTGCAGGTGATTTCAAACTCTGAAATCCAGGTAGCACCAGCTACAGCTTTCAGGGTAAAATGCACCACGTGCCCGTTGAGGACAGTTCCGGAGATCTGAAAAGTAAACGCGTTGCTAATTATTGCAGTATCACCTGCCACAATAGAAGGATAAAGTTCTGTGCTGTCTGAAATGGAAATATTCGGGTCGGTTGTTGAAAGAGTAACTAAAACATTTGATGCATTTGAACCGCCCACGTTATACATTCCGTTTGTAAGCAAAATGGTTTCGCCATAATCGGGCTGGTTATTCTGATTTCCCGAGGGATCATTCATAAAGCTGTTCGAATATACGATGTATGGCCCTGCAACGGTTATAAAATCAAAATTATACAGTGTTGGAGTACAGTTATACCCTGAAACAATCAGTTGTGCACTTCCTGCTTCCTGAACTGTAACATCAAAATTGATCACTGCAAGTCCTGATGCATCCGTAATGGATTTTCCCAGTACAATGCCGTTTTTCATAACCACACATGTCAGTCCCGGAGCAGGTAGACCTAAAGAAGTAACACCAACGTTGAGTGAAGCTGCACCAATTGAAACTGAAGCCGGGTAGGTGGTATTTATGGAGATTGGATTATCTGTAAAAACAGCCAAAGCCGGATCGCCCAGCACATTGCAATCGTAGAAACACCAGCGCAAAGCACCAGGCTCCCACTGCCCGGGGGCTGTAACCCACGAAGCTGTAGCAATTTTCGATTCCATATGTGCACGTCCAATACGGTTGAGACTATCATTGTATAAAGCATCCATATATTCCCGATGCAAGTGGGCCGAAGGACCTTCGGTAAAACCTTCGTTAAACCAGCCATACCGTGAATTGCCAACAAAAGCTGCTGCGAAATTATCTATGGTAACCATTTTTTCGGCAATGCAGTCGTTGTAATCGAAGGCCCCGCACAAACAACCGTGTGAATATACTATAGTAAAATTATGATCTATACCATTTACTCCATAAAAATTGGCATTGGTAATATCGCCGTTGCTGAATTTCATAACATAAGTTTCGTTTGCATGGCCCACATGGTTCAGCATCGGACGTCCCTGGTTCAGATGGTTCATTAAATCCTGGCCCGACCATGGAGTTGATTCATCGTACATATAATCAAAGTCATAATCGGTGGGGATTCCAGTAGTGGTGTAACCATTATCTGTCCGAACGCCTTTAAGTAATTCGAGGTAATCACTTCCCCAGGTGTCAGGATTTGAGTACAGGTTTTCGCCAGCCATAAGTACTTTCCGGAATTCGCCCTGAATAGGGGCAAACTGGTATTTATAACTTTTATTCAGCATATGGTCAAGTTCGGTTGCAGTGCTGAAAGGCATGCGAGCTACGGCAATATCCGGCAGCAGATCGTCCTCGCCTGGTTCGCCCCACATAGCATCGCCATCGTTATTCCAGTTGCCATCGAGGGCTGAGTAATACAGGTCGGCAGGGATATTCTGATCGGTATAACCCGATCCTGAAATTACGGAGCAATAAAATCCGCGGTGAGGCACCAGTTCATCGTCGCCGCCAAGCAGAACATACTGTGCGCCATGGGTCTGGTATTCCTGAATGATGAAATTGCGGATTTTTTCGGGACTATCCATGCCAGCCATGGTTGCAGTGATGCTATCCATAGTAACAACCAGCGATGTAATTCCTTCCTTAAGGTAGTTTGCCTGCAAACTGCTGAAAGAGTTTTTGAAAGCTGCAGTGCTGATGATAAGCAGGTCATAATTGCCGGTGGTTGACATCTGCCTGCTTTTGTATGCCTGGTCCATTGTTTTATTGTCGGCAAGGGCCGAAGCCTCCCCGGATTGGATTGATACGTTATCCAATGCCTTGGCGGCCTTAAGATCAGGGGAAGTGTATACTATTACCCTGGCGCTGGTGAAATAAGTGAATTTTCCACTTGAAGGGTTGTATCGTGCAGGCGTAAATGAGGATAGTGCAAAAGACCGTCCGTTCAGAAAAGCGGTAATCAGTTGCCCCTTTGGATCTGCCGGGAAAATAATGTTCTGACTGTAAAGGGCATTGTCTTTCAGGAAGGCTCCTGAATTTCCCTCCGAAACGGGGCGCACTTCCTGCTGAGGGTATAGATTAAATTTACCGGGAAATACTACTTCACCTGAAAAAATAATTTCTATCCTGTTTGCTGATTCACCCGGAGGAAGCATCAGGTTTATCTGCCTATAAGGCATAACTGGCTGACCTGGCATCGCCGTAAGCATAGCTTTATCAAATTCAATCATCTGGTATTCACCCGAATGGCGCAAGGATGGATTGGCGAAATGATACAACTGCTCCACTCTGCCAGCCGAAGCCGATATGGCAAATGCAAGGAGCAAACCTGCTATAATGGGAAATGTTTTCATGGGAAAGGTTATTATATTGAAGTGGTTTTTAAATGTCAAATTTCAGTATAAAATTAATACACTTTACATAAATAAGTAATTGACAATAACGAATAAATATCGTTTTCAGGACCAGGCACCTTATTAACAAAAAGAGGCCGTTCCAAAAAGGAAACGGCCTCTTTTATAGTATACTTGAAGCTATTAATGCTGAACGGTAATTTTCTGTGAAAAATTCAATTTTTTACCTTCAACATTCAGGAAATACATGCCTTCGGGCAATCTGCCAACATTGATTGCGTGATTAATTTTTCCGGTAGTGCTGAGTGTTTCGGTATAAACTAATGTTCCAAGGGAATTCATCAGTTTAAGGGTAAGTACTTCAGCGGTTCCGGTGTTAACTGTAAGATTCATGTCTTTTGAAGCCGGATTAGGATAAACAGTTACAGGCTGTGATTGCTCTTTTTCATCGATTCCAACACAGGTAGTACAGGTAATATCCATAAATTCAGTCCATACGCCTAATCCGCAATCGTTGGTACCTCTAACCCTGATGCTGGCAGTACCATACCAGTTGTTAGCCCAAAGAATGGTGCAGGTTGCACCCGTGTTTGTGAATGTTCCAGCGTTTGACGGATAAAGTTCCCAGTTGTAGGAGGTTGCTGAAGCGCTGACAGTAGTGTAATCAGTTGTCTGATTTACATTATTGGTACAAACCAGTGTGTTGCCGCTTGGGGTTGTGGTAAGCGCACCCGGACGTACAGTTACATAATCATTTTTAACTACAGAGTCAGTATCCAGACCGGTTTTTGTAACCATAATAACATCATAAACACCAGGTGTTTTGTATAAAATGGAAGGAGCATCACTGGCCGTGGATGAACTTGGTGTACCGCCAGGGAATAACCAGCTAACTTCAGCAGGCCTGCCAACGCAAGTATTGTTAAAGGTGATGTAGTTATTCTGGCAGACATTGGTTGAAGAAGCCGCAAAGTCGCTCATAACCGGGCGAACAGTATTCTGTATAGCTTTGCCGGTATTGTTCTGCACGAAGGCTACAAATTCGATATCGCTCATGGTCCAAAGCGGATCAATGTTAGCTACAATATTAACATTCTGTACATCGGTGCTTGTAAAATCCAGTGGTGTACCTGCAGCACCAGGAACCATAAGCCTGTTTACAAAATTGAGGTGGGTCTGACCCTGCCATACCTGCTGAATTTCTGATTGCGTAACGGCAAACTGAAAAACCAATTGATTATTTGGTAACGCAGATACTTTGGTTATGGTAAAATCGAATACGAACTGTTGCCCGTTGCGGGTAACCGTATAATCAATTGTGAGCGGCGAAGGAACAGCTATACAAGTGTTGTATTTCGGTAAATATGACGAATACATACTGGCCGTATGGCTTCCGCCAACAACTGCATTTCCACCATCAAAATTAGCTGTAGGGTAACCAGTAATGTTATAGTAAGAATTCCTGGTATCCGAAGTAGTAGTAGTGTAGGAATCACCATTGTGGTTTTCAATAATAGCCACACGGTGTCCGTTAGCAACCAGATCGTCAGCACCCATGGCAGCACCAGGGCAATAGGTACACCAGGTACCAGTTCCGATTTCAACGGCAACCATGTTGCGCTGTACCTGTGCCTGTGCAAAAAGGGTTACCAGTACAAGTGAAGCAACTAAAAGAGTAAATTTTCTCATAAGCAGTTTTGTTTGATTGGGGATTGATTTGAGAGGAAAAATGAATGTCATGAATATCAGGGAATTGATCCTGTACCCCACAAAAGTAATATATAATTAATATGATGTTAGAAATTCTTTAAAAAAAATTTAAGTATTAAGTGAAATAAGGAAATATATATTTAAAATAGATATTTGTTCAGTGCTTTGGGTAACCTAATACAGTTCAGTTTCCAGTTATGCCGGAATGAAATTGATGGTGGATGGTATTATTATGTTTGTTAGTGAAATTATTTTGCGATTACGCTCCACCATTAATATTAAACTGCATCAATTCTGGAGGCATGATTATAAACCTATAGAAGCATGGAGCAACAAAATAATATTTGAAAAGGCAAGGTATATACACAACAATCCGGTTGAATCCGGTTTTGCTAAAAGGGGAAAGACTATCTTAACATGTAGTGCACGCGATTATGTTGGAAAAGGGAAAGGATTACTTGAAATTCATCCGATATAAAGGAAGATACGGTAGTTTAATTTGTGTCCTGAGTTGCAAACTAAGGACAACAGCGGTATAAAAATTCAGTATAAAAAATGACCGGCAACACAGAGTCGCCGGTCATGAGTAACATAATTAAGAAAACAAGCTGGGATTATTTTGCTAGGCTACTTCCCAGGTTATTTTCCCAGAGGAAGTAGAACTTTGTCAATAGCATGTACTACTCCGTTCGAACCTTGTACATCGGCCAGTATAACATTGGTGTTTCCATTCAGCACCACACCTTTGCCAACATTAACTTCGATACTTGAACCTTGAAGTGTAGGAATACTTCCATTTATCAATCCTGATGAAACATTATTTCCGGCTACAACATGATAAAGTAGAATCGGGGTAAGCTGTTCAGCAGTAAGATTGTCAATACCTGCTACTCCTAATGTTGTAAATAAAGCCTGGAAAGCATCGTTTGTTGGAGCAAATACAGTAAATGGGCCCATTCCACTGAGTGTTTCAGCCAGGCCGGCCTTAACAACTGCCGAAACTAATGTAGTGAAAGCATTGTTGTTCACAGCAATTCCAACAACCGTTGGAGGAAGCAGCACTTTATCGATTACGTGAATAACGCCATTTGTTCCAACCACATCAGCGAGAACAACACTTGCTGAGTTATTTATCTTCACACCTGAAGCTGTGTTGATATACATATCCATAGGATGAGTCTGGTATGTGCTTAAGGTTTTTGCATAGCCCGTGGTAACTTCATTTGCATATAAAGTACTTCCTAATACATGATACAGAAGTATCGGTTTCAGATCATTCGGAACAGAAGTGAGTTGTGCAAAGGCTTCGTTAGTAGGAGCAAAAACAGTAAATCTGCCGGCAGGATCGCTGAGAGCAGGCACCAGGCCAGCACCTGACAAGGCTGAAACCAAGGTAGAAAAGTTGCTGTTGGCAACGGCAAGGTCGGCTACTGTAGGAGGCAGTAAAACCTGGTTTATAACATGGATTACACCGTTCGAAGCCAAAATGTCGGCTTTGGAAACAGATGCAGAACTGTTTAGCATCACGCTGCCTGATACGTCAATCTTCAATGATACAAACCTGCCTGCAAAAGCCGGACTCAATGTTGAAACATAACCGCTTGTCAATCCTGATGAAATGGCTTTACTTCCCAGAACGTGATAGAGTAAAATAGGACGCAAAGCTTCAGCACTTAGTTGGTCAATACCAGATACACCTAACTTTGAAAATAATGCATTGAATGCATCGTTAGTTGGGGCAAAAACGGTGTAGGTACCAGATTGACTAAGCGTTGTAGCTAGATCAGCCTTGGTAAGAGCCTGAACCAGGATTGAGAATTGTGGATCAGCCGAAGCTATCGCTGCGATACTTTTTGGAGCATCATTCATATTGTTGTCATTGTTATCATCGTCTTTCTGGCACGAGGTTAACACAAACATTCCTATGGCGATCATGGCCACTAAGGAAAAAATGGTCTTGAAGTTGGATTTTGTTTTCATGACTTAAGTTGTTTAATGATTAGTTAAAATAATTAAACAGAGGTTAAATAATATTGTTTAATATTTTTTCGTTTTATCTAAACGCTTTTTTTGAATAAAATATTCATAGTATTAATATACAGCACTTTAAATAATACAAAAAAGTGCAAATATTTCATTTTTTATCATTTCGTTAACATTTATTTTCAAATGAGGCACAAAAAAAATCGATGCTTGCGCATTCACAATGTTATAAAGTTGAGAAAAATCAATAAAATGACAACCACAGAAAACCCCAAAGCTATACGCAGAGTTATGCAAAGAAACTCTGCACTTAAAAATTCTGCGGCACATTGTGGCTGTTGTAAAATGGGTTTTGCCTCTCGCTATCGTGCGAATCCCATCGCATGATGATGAAAATCTGCAAATGTTGACAAATATTATTTGCATGTTATGCCCAGCAGTCGTTAGTGTTCAATACTACAAAGTATAAACATTGCTTTCCAGAATTTATTTGCCACGAAAAGTGGCTCATTAGATCGCTTCGCTAGGTTGCGACTCAGAATACAGGAAAGGATTACTAGAAATTCATCCGAAATAAAAAAGAAGATAAAGTAGTTTAATTTGTGTCCTGTGTTCCAAACTCAGGACAACAGCGAAAGATTCGCGCAGGCCAGGAGAATATTTTTTAAACGAGCTCTGTCTATTCCTGAATAATTATCCCGGTCAAAATTCATTCTGAATAAATTGCAGTCTACCTGATCACTATTTTAGTGCTCGTGATACCTTCCGGAGATTCTGCTTTAAGCAGGTAAATTCCTTTTACCAAAGTGCTGACGTCCATATCAATCTGACTCTTTCGGGCAAAACGATCCTGAAGCACGATTTTCCCATTTATATCGAACAGGCTTATAATGATATCACCCGATCCTGCGTTTGTGGCTGATATTGAAATTTTGGTGCTCGTGGGATTGGGGAACACGCTTATTGAGGTCTTATCATTTTCACTTATTGAAGTTACTACATAAGCATTCCTTGCAAAAACAGTGTTGTCGCACACAATTTCCGATACATTGCCAGGTACAAATCCTGTAGTGTAGGTGTTGTCGGAGGTATTGAAAACAATCATCTTTTGGGCAAAATTAGCATCAAAACCAACCAGCAGTAAACTTCCGGTATTCTGATCGAATGAAGAAGATCCGCCCATGAAAGCTTCAAATCCTGCCAAATTCCCCCTGGTTACTATTTCACCTGTTGATTTATTAATCTCCACTACTGTATTTCCTTCGTAGTTGCCCAACGCCGAATATTCGGCATTCATTGCAAAAATGGTATTGTTTACATTGTCGTAGTTAACACTGGATATATTGTTCCCGGGTGCTGTGGAAATAAGTGTAGTTTTTGTGTATGTAAATACAGGCTCACGCACCTGTATCCCATACAAGCATATGCTTGGAAGAGTATCGTATCCTACATAGTACAGGATTCCGTTATTCGAATCGAAACCAGTGGCATCAGCAATTATGCCCTGGATTCCCGGTTCGAAGATCTGGCCCAGCAACGTTACTTCGCCCGTGTTGATATCGTACTCGTTTACTCTGATGTAATCGGCAACAGAAGCGCTCAGGGTATATATTTTGGCAGTGCTCATATCAATTTCGGTAATACTCGAAAAAGCGCCAAAATTGCTGATATTTTGCTCATTGGTAATGCTATTGAAGGAAAAAAGCCCGCTGGCGGATGTTCCTATACCGTTCAGATAATAGTTGCCGTTGTAAGCATCGAAAACGGATGAACCAAAAACATACGCCTGCAGAAAAGTAGGATAGATTGTGACCGATGATTGATTCAGTGCCTGCCATTTTACAACTTCTATATTTCCGGTGCCCTGGTTACCACGCACGCCTAAAAGATTTATCTGGGCGTAACTACTTAAACTTAAAGTTATCAGTACTATTATTGTGAGTTTTGCCTGCTTCATTACTTTTTCTTTAGGAATATAAAACATGAAAAAGGGGGAAATGTTCCTGTAAGCTGAAAAATATTCAGACAGCAAAATCGCTCATTGCTTACTATGCAATTACCTCCTTGTTTGAAGTTCTTTTTCTGCCTCCCTGGTTGGTGCGCACCTCACCATCTGACGTGAACCGGAATTGTTTTGATTATTTCCCGGTTCAGGTTAAGCTTCTTCAGAGCCGTTCAGATCCATTCTTCCCCTGGGAAGTTAAGCAATTTTGATATTAAACCACTAATGACAAAGATCACTAAGGGACACTAAGATTCCTTAGTTGAAGCTTAATATTTTTAAACAGAACCAATTTCATTGATCGCTACTGCCATACCTCGTGAACCTGGCCGGATAGAATTTAGTTACAAATCTTCCCCGCTGCCGCACGAATCTTTTCGCGTGGTGCCATAAGCTTCCTTTATATTGAGTGTTAAACTCCTGCAACCTTGAAATAACCACCTGCAGTCTGTATATTAAGATAAATATCACGTTCCCTAAATTAAAGTATCCCTGATTTAAAACAGGAATTACCACAACTATTTTTTACCTTTGAAAATTACAACTCCTGCACAATATCGCGAAGTAGTTTTTTTGCTGCTGCAGTAATGTGAAAAGCAGAGTTCAGAATATGGATTTTAACAAGTATCCACCTTTTATGAATAAATATATCAACGCCAGGACAATCCGGACGCATATCATAATGACCTTTGGACTGTTACTGACGGCTATCGGATGGACGGCCTTCCTGATCCCTGCCAAAATAACCGGGGGCGGAATCACCGGTGTTTCAACGCTGATTTTTTATGCTTCCGGATTCCCGTTAGGGGTAAGCTACCTGATTATAAATGCAGTACTTATTGTGTTTGCCGTTAAAATACTGGGAAGAAGTTTTGGCGTGAAGACCATTTTCAGCGTGGTAGTGCTGTCGGTATTGTTTTCGCTGTTGCAGCAGTTTATCACAAAACCCATTATAAATGATGATTTTTTATCGACAGTTTTAGGTGGGATTTTAGGCGGCGCAGGCGTGGGAATTGTTTTTTCGCAGGGTGGAAGCACCGGCGGTACCGACATTATTGCCATGATCATTAATAAATACCGGGATATAAGTCCGGGCCGTATCATTCTTTATCTCGATGTTTTTATTATTGCTTCATCGTACCTCGTTTTCCAGTCGATTGAAAAAATAGTATACGGGTATGTAGCCATGGGCATTACTTCCTATACGATAGATTTATTGTTCACCGGTTCGAAGCAATCGGTGCAGATATTTATTTTTTCAAAAAAATTCGACGAAATAGCCGATCGCATTGGAAAAGAAGTGGGTCGCGGTGTAACCATTATCGATGGGAAAGGCTGGTACAGCGGCGAACAAACCAAAGTGCTGCTGGTAATGGTGCGCAAACCCGAAGCCAGCCAGATTTTCCGCATCATCAAAGAGCTTGACCACGATGCGTTTATGTCGGTTAATAATGTTATGGGTGTTTATGGGAAAGGATTCGAGCGAATACGGACCTAATCCCGGTTGAAAAAGAGTACAGCTTAAACTAAACGGATTTCAGCTTGTTATTTACCTCCGATCGGGATTTTGCTTATTTGCTGAATATTTTGAAGATCCGAATAGCTGTACTGGTAAATACCATCTTCTGCAATCATAATCAGCACGTTACCAAAAGGGATCACATCAAAAGCATTCAGATCGGTGTATTGTTTAATCAAATGAAGATCGATTTGCAATGGATCGGTGGCATCGTATATTTTAAGGCCGGCAGTTCCATCGCACACAAAGAGAGTTTTATTATCGATCCCCAGACCGTAAGGCTCAGTCATGGGATAGCTCTTGAGCAGCGTAGGATTAATAAGATTATGTAAATCAATAACTTCCATCACGTTCTGCCAGTTTCCGCACCTGTTACCAGCACGGAGCGTAACATATGCAAGCTGATCCTTAACCACCACAGGATCGCAGCTCTGTACATGGCTGTACTCTGATTTATAAACCGGAACTGCAGGGCTGGAAACATCATAAATGAGCATACCGGTTTGAGTTCCGACATAAAGGGTTAAACTATCAATAAATACAGTCTCAACTACCCGTGACATTTCAATTTTGGCACCTACCTGAGGCCTGAAAGGCTGGGAAATATTTACAACCTGCATATTGGTCTGATTCAACCCATAAAACTCCTCTCCATTGATTATAAAACGGGCCATCGATCCGCCAATACCCACCGTTTGGCTTGGGGCACCATTGCTTGATTCCCTCATAAAAGCACCTATGCCTTTATCAAAATAGTAATAAGGCATAATTCCATTGTTTTCGATTTTTTCAGTTACTTCCTTCACCTGCCAGCTTACAATTACACCCTGTTGCTGGTCGATATTGGAAATGGGGTACGATTCGGTGGTTTCGGGAATGGTGTACGGGAATATATCTTTAATACGCGCAACCTCTAAGGGTGACGTTATATCAGAAATATCGAGCACCACCAGGTCGACATAATTATCAGCATAGAGGTAATTCCCCCTGACAGCAAGGTCCACATTGCCCGGGATGTCGATAAACGTTAGATTAACAGGGGAAGCGGGGATTGAATTATCAAATACATGAATCCCCTTGTACTTTTCGTTTACAAACAGGTAATTCCCCTGAATATAAATTTTACCAGCAGTACCGATTGCATTTGCCGGAGTCGATTTTGCAGGTTTCCGCATATCGTCGTACGACATGTACTGTGGAACATTGGCAGTATATCTGCGGAATTCAACCGAACTGTCCTTGCATGCGACCATACCCATAACGATGAGCAATAATAACGGTGCTGAAAGGAAATATTTCTTTGTTTTCATTGTATTAAGGATTGATGGTTGCTTGAAAAATAAATTTTGTGATAAAATAAAAGCGTTTCCGGTTCTGATCTCTAAACTTTGGCCGGTTGTAAGCCTGTTAATTAAACAGGAAGCCGAAAGAAAATGTCAGGCGGTTAAATTCATTGTAAACAACTGTTTCGTACGGCTGGTAAAAGGATGAGTACCAGGGGTATGATCCGTTTACGATTTTAGTTTTCTGATACCTGTATCCCAGGCTAAATACCAACGCATTATGCTTAGCAAAATTCACACGCAGCCCTCCGCCTATTCCTGCCAGAAAGCCACCATAATAATTGGACAAATCGCTTTCCGTTTTCTTGGTCAGGGGCACTGCATATCCTCCCTGTGTATAAATATAGGGGGAAAATGAACCTTTAAGGAAGTAATATTTTATGTCAGCCATAAATGGAATCTGTTGATGATCAAACCATTCAATACCCATCCCGGCACCTGCTGACATCCTGAACGGGAATTGGTAAGCCGTTATAAATGTAAAACCAGCTGAGTTTTTAGAGCCTCCATAGAAACCCACATTAGCAGCCATCTCAACAGGCGAAGCTTTGTTTTCCCTTTCCTGCAGCGGGATTATCTGATCCATCAGAATCTTTTTTACTGACGAATCAGGGACAACAATAATATTATGTCCTACAATTTCGATTCGGGTATATTCGCCTCGAACATTTTCGATAAGTTTACCCCTGTATATGCTACCGTTGTTGAGATATACAATATCCTCCCTCGATTGAGCGTACATCTCACTGCTTATAAAAATGGCGAAGATGATAATGGCAAGTAGAATTTTCTTCATGATTTTAAAATCAGTAGTACAAAGGTTACAAAAGACAGAAATTGGTTGTATGAACCAACGAATTTACTGATGATTACCATAGGATTTACATGTAGAATTTATATATAGTAAGTTAGATATTAAGAATTAAGACTGCAATGTTTCCCAAATCCTTTTTCAACCTCCACAACGATTGAATATGTACTCCCTGATCCTGCAACCGTTGTTCTCAGGATATTCGGCAGTTTTGGGCAACTGCTTGATGAGCCGGTAAACGTATACAGGGAAAAAGGAAAGCAGAGAATTGAATGGGCAGCAAAGGGGCTGGCGCCGGGAATTTATTATTGCAGGTTGCAGGCAGGGAATAAGATGGTTACCGGTATGGTTATAAAAATAAAATAATCGACTTGATCCATTTATAATTAAATGGGGTTGTTATTTCTTCGTCAACTATTTCAGAAAATGGAAGCAAAGCTTCGTCTAACAAGCTATTCCCGTCATCAACCCTCTCCTGGAGGAGAGGGTAGGGTGAGGTGATTCAAGCAATCTTTATTGTTTTTAATCTTACAGAGTACAAATTTTATCCTTTATTTGAACACCTTATCCCTGTGGCACCTCATCCCCTCCCTTCTCCTCAAGGAGAAGGGCGATAGATTGTGCTAACGGGATATTTTGTACTTTTAAGTTATATTTTTCACTCTATGGTTTATATCAGCAAATCATTCCAGGGAATATTGAATTTTGGGGCAAAACGAGAAATTTTCGAAAATGCCCGGGAATTAAGGAAAAACGAAACAGAAGCTGAGAAAATTCTCTGGAATGTACTGCGTTCGCGCAGGTGTGAAGGTCTTAAATTCAGGCGACAACACCCGGCAAGTCAATTTATTCTTGACTTTTATTGCCATGAATATTTCCTGGGAATTGAAGTCGACGGATCAATTCATGAAAATGAAGATGCAAAACAATATGATCAGAACAGGGCGGTAGAACTGGAAGATCTGGGAATAACCATTCTACGATTCAGGAATGAAGATGTTCTGAACAATCTGACTGAAGTTTTACAAGAAATTAAAAATAAAATCAAGCTGATACAAAGTGGCGCAATTCAATAAAACGGTAAACAAATATTGCATTGAGAAATCACTCTCCTCGACTGAAAAAGGCATGTAAACTAACTTCCCGCCTCACCCTGCCCTCTCCGGGAGGAGAGGGCAGGGTGAGGTGATAAAACCAAACACCCGACAAAAGCCAGGCGTTCAGTATTATAAAGTTCAGCAATATATTTTCTATAGACTATTATATCCTATTTCCCACACCATGCGTTTACTTCTTCGAGGCGCAATGAAGGGATGTCGAGTTTAAGTTTTTTTCGCAACCCACTCAGTTCGTGAAGCAGTTTGTTGGGATTAGTTTCAGCCAGATCAGCAGGCATTTTTATACCGGCTTTACGCAGAACAGGAACCCATTCGGCTGGTATTCCCAGAGCAATAAATTCATCATCGGTTGCAACCTGGGTAACGGTTGCTTTTTCGGGGCGCATCTGAGGGAAGAAAAGAACATCCTGGATAGAGGCTTGGTTGGTCATGATCATGGTCAGGCGGTCGATACCAATTCCAAGTCCGGCCGTTGGCGGCATACCATATTCGAGTGAACGCAGGAAATCCTCGTCGAGCACCATCGATTCGTCGTCACCTCTTTTCCCTAGTTCGAGTTGCTCTTCGAAACGGGCGCGCTGGTCAATAGGGTCGTTAAGTTCACTGAAAGCATTGCAAAGTTCTTTGCCGTTGCAGATAGCTTCAAATCGTTCAACAAGACCTGGTTTGCTACGGTGTTTTTTAGCCAGGGGCGACATTTCGACAGGGTAATCGGTAATGAACGTTGGCTGTATGAGGTTAGGCTCGGCTGTTTCACCAAATAACTCATCGATAAGTTTGCCCTTACCCATGCTTTCGTTTGTCTCAATATTAAATTTTTTGCAGGTAGAACGCAGTTCATCTTCAGTCATTTCCGAAATATCGACACCCGTAAAATGCTGAACCGCTTCGAACATAGTAAAACGTTTCCACGGACGCTGGAAATCAATTTCATGTTTTCCAACCTGTACTTTAGTGGTTCCATGCAGATCGATGGCAATGCGTTCAACCATTTCTTCAACGGTATCCATCATCCATTCGTAGTCCTTATATGCTACGTAAAGTTCCATCTGGGTAAATTCCGGGTTATGAAAGCGATCCATCCCTTCGTTGCGGAAGTCTTTCGAGAATTCGAAAACTCCATCGTACCCACCTACTATCAGCCTCTTGAGATACAGTTCGTTGGCTATACGCATATACAGCGTCATGTCGAGGCTGTTGTGATGCGTTTTAAACGGGCGTGCAGCAGCACCTCCATAGAGTGGCTGCAATATAGGTGTTTCCACTTCGAGGTATCCTTGTGTACTCAGGAAATTACGCATGGTATTTACCAGACGTGTACGTTTCACAAATACTTCGCGAACTTCGGGATTCACGATCATATCAACATACCGCTGGCGATAGCGGACTTCCGGATCGCTGAAAGCATCAAAAACCTGGTTATCCTTTTCTTTAACTATAGGAAGTACTCTCAGCGATTTGCTAAGCAGTTTCAATGATTTTACATGAATGGAAATTTCGCCCATCTGGGTAATAAACACATAACCACTTACCCCAATGATATCGCCAATATCCATAAGCCTTTTGAAAGCAGTGTTGTACAGGGTCTTATCTTCACCATCGCAGATATCGTCGCGTTTGATGTACAATTGTATGCGCCCGCTGCTGTCCTGCAGATCGACAAAAGAGGCAGCGCCCATAATACGGCGTGTCATAATACGGCCGGCAATACTGACTTCCTGAAAAGCCTGACTTTCGGGGGTAAAATCTGACAGTATCTGCTGTGCTGTAACATTTACAGGGAAACTCTCGGCAGGGTATGGATTGATTCCCAGTGTTCCGAGTTCGGCCAATGAATTACGTCGTATTTGTTCCTGTTCGCTGAATTCAAGTTGCATTTTGAAATTTTTTGCAAAGATATGAAATTGGAGTGAGATAGGGAAAGGGGGAGTTGGGAATGGAATGTTCGATGTATGATGTGAGATGTGCGATGTATGATGTGAGATGTGCGATGTATGATGTGAGATGTGCGATGTGCGATGTGAGATGTGCGATGTAAGATGGGCGATGGGCAATGTGCGAGGGCAGGGGGAGGCGAAAATACTTTGTGTTGTTATATTCATCAGCATATTATTTAGCGATGGAAAATACTGAAATGCGAGTAATCCAAATACTCCTTAACTTTGAGCCGGCCAAAAAGTAATTTTATGGAAGGAAACAAGAAATTCAGCATGGGAAAAATATTTTCTGATCCACGATATGTAATCGTTATAGCTGCCATTCTTTTCCTTCCTCTTCTTTTCCTCGGAACGCGCACCAGCCACGACTGGGGTGACGATTTTGCTCAATATATACATCAGGCCGCCAACATCGTAAAAGGCATCCCTCAGTCAGAAACAGGTTTTATTTACAGCCAGCAGAACTATATTGGTCCACAGGCTTATCCGGTCGGGTTTCCGCTTTTGCTGGCACCGGTATATGCTTTAGCCGGCAATAACATTACGGCTTTTACAACATTTATCTCTCTGATGTATATCATACTGGGACTATTGATGGTAATTTTTTACAGGAAGCATTTTTCGTGGGTAACGGCATTGGTATTAGCATTCATTTTCTTGTACAATCCGCAAATGATGATTTTCAAACGCGAGGTTATGTCGGACATCCCTTTTACAGCTCTGCTTGTATTGAATTTTATACTTTACCAGAGATCAAAAACACTAAAGCTGAAGCCACTTATTTTATTAGCAGTCACAACAGGGTTTATGCTGGCTATAAGGCCTGCAGGGATCGTATTTGTTGCAGCTGCAGTAATAGACCAGCTTTTTATCCATCTGAAACAAAAATCAGAAAGCGGAAATTTTGCAAAAAAAATTGCCATAATTATCCTGGTTCCTGTTTTATTTTATGTTCTCATTAATTCGCTCATCTTCAAAATACCTTCGGGTGGCAGTATCCGCGACTACCTGCTTTTCTATTATTCAGGTAATTTCCTTCAGATCATTCCCGAAAACCTTGCACACCATATTGAGGTTTTCCGTTTTCTGTATGTTCCTCAATCCGGAATACTAATGGGTTTTTCGTTTTTACTTGGGTCGGTAATGGTTGCCATGACCTTGCTAGGATTTGTTAAACGCCTGCTGGCTGGTCCCGAAATTATTGAATGGTTTTTTATTTTTTATGTCATCATGTTGCTGGTTTTCCCAAACAACGATTCAGCATACCGACTGATGGTTCCACTGGGATTTATTTTCCTGTTTTATGCAGCTACGGGAATAAAAACCATAAATCTTTTACCATCAATACCTACAGTTAAAAAAGCTGTAGCCATGGGGGTAATAATCTTGCTTTTGTTTGCACCTGGCTGGGTGAGCATAGCCCGTTCCGGTTACAAAACTATTGAAGGACCGCAGCAGAAACCAGCCATGGAAGTTTTCAATTATATGCTTAAAAATGTTCCGGCTGATTCGGTGGTGGTATTTGCCAAACCTCGTGCGCTGGCTTTGTATGCAGGCTGCAAAAGCATTGCCGATCCTTTTACCACAGATCCTACTCTGATTCATAAACAAGTGATGGAAGCCAATGCATCGTACCTGCTTTTACATAGCAAACTTACCAGTGAACCTATGAAACGGTATGCACGCGTTATGCAGAGCCGCCTGACCAAAGTCTGGTCAAATAAGGAATTTGAGCTTTATAAAATCAACCCGCTTAATCCTTCAGCACGTCGCTGAGCACCTGAACTGATTTTATTTCACCAA
>CAIJPI010000152.1 GCA_903822525.1 uncultured Bacteroidales bacterium
AATAAACAAACTGATTTCATACATGCAATGAATTGAGTTGCGAATGTAAGCAACTTCAGCGAATTGCGCATATGGATGAAGCTACAAGAACAAACCAATGGCCATTTTTATAGTGAAAACAAGATCTTATAGATGTTTAATTTAGCAGGTTTTTCAGTATCATTATTTTTTAAAAACATTATAATTTTTTGGGAAAATAATACACCTGTTGGATTTCCCTTTCTCGCATAGTTCACCTACCACTTCGTAAATGAGATGGAATTCGGGTTAACGGTAAGGAAAGGTAATTTGTTGTTGTGATTTCCGTTTACGGAATATGCATAAACTTATGTGCCTGCAGCGAAATGTGCCAGCGTGGATTTTTCATAACGTATTCAATAATACCCGGAAGCATAATTTGCATCCGGCTCCACTCAGGCTGCAGGCAGAGGTAACAGTCGGGGCTAACAAACCTGGCATTCTCTTCGGCCCATTCAAAATCAGTATCATCGAAGATTATAACTTTCAATTCGCTTGCTTTACTGAAAATTTCCGATTTTGGAGGGCTTTTCCTTTTAGGTGAAAGACATATCCAATCGAATGACCCACTGAAAGGATGTGAGCCGGAGGTTTCGAGGTGAACCTGTAATCCATGCTTTTTAAGCGTATCACAAAGGTAATCCAGGTTATACATCAATGGCTCGCCGCCGGTTACTACAACGGTGGCAGCAGGATTATCTGCAACACGGCTTACAATCTCATCAGTATCGGTGAGTGGATGAAGTTTCGGATTCCACGATTCCTTTACATCACACCAGTAACAACCCACATCGCAACCTCCTATACGCAGAAAATAGGCAGCCTTCCCGGTATGGAAGCCTTCGCCCTGAATGGTATAGAAGTCCTCCATGAGTGGAAGCAATCTGCCTTGTTGAGTGGGATCAGTTTTCAATCGGTAATTTTATTGGAAATAGGTATTAAAATGGATAAAAGTCAATAGCAGATATTCTATACTATTAACAGTCACAAAAGAATTTTATACTTCTTTGTTGTAAGCTTTGAATGTATTCATCAGTAATGAAACAATGGTCATGGGTCCGACACCGCCCGGAACAGGAGTTATATATGAACATTTGGGAGCGACTTCGTCAAATTTCACGTCACCCCTGATGTGATATCCTTTTTCGCTGTTGTCTTCAATCCTGTGGATGCCCACATCAATCACCACGGCACCTTCTTTTACCATATCGGCAGTAACAAATTCAGCTTGCCCCATGGCTGCAACAAGAATGTCAGCCGTCAGGGCTATTTCTTTCAGATTCCTGGTTCCGGTATGACAAACCGTTACCGTACAATTCCCCGGATTCGCTTTACGCGAAAGCATTACACTTAAGGGTGTACCAACAATATTGCTACGTCCAAGTACTACGCAGTGTTTCCCGCTGGTTTCTATCCCACTATGTTCAAGCAGTTGCATGATACCATAAGGCGTAGCCGGCAGATACGTAGGTTCACCCAGCATCATGCGTCCAAGGCTTACAGGATGAAAACCATCAACATCCTTCAGCGGACTTATACCGTTAATTATCTTCTGTACGTTGATATGAGCAGGCAGAGGTAATTGAACAATAAAACCGTCAACTTCATCATCGTTGTTCAGAAAATCAATGATGTCGAGAAGCTTTTTCTCAGTAGTATCGGCTTCGAGCCTGTAAATGGTTGAAGTAAAGCCAACGTCCCTGCAAGCCTTCTCTTTACTGTTAACGTATGTCTGGCTGGCAGCATCCTCGCCTACCAAAACGGCAACAAGGTGCGGGGCACGATCCCCTTTATCAATAATGGCTGCACTCTTAACTGCAAGTTCCTTTTTAATTTCGGAGGCAATCAGTTTGCCGTCGATTAGCTGCATTTTTTTAATGATTTAATGTGATAATGTGGTAATGTGGTAATGCGGTAAAGTGGGAATGCTGTAATGTGATAATGTGGTAATGTGATAATTCGGTAATGTGGACGTCTTTACCAATTGCTATCTTTTCTTTGCATTTTTCATCTGTTGCGCCATCTTCTGGGCGCCACCTGTGGTGAGCATTTTCATCATTTTGCGGGTATCGTCGAATTGCTTGATGAGGCGGTTCACTTCCTGTATATCCGTGCCGCTTCCCTGGGCAATACGTTTACGACGGCTGCCATTCAGCACCATAGGATTCTCCCTTTCGAGCGGCGTCATCGACTGAATGATAGCTTCGATGCCTTTAAATGCGTTTTCGTCGATATCAATATCCTTGATAGCTTTTCCCATTCCTGGTATCATACTCATGAGGTCCTTTACATTCCCCATTTTCTTTATCTGCCTGATCTGATCAATAAAATCATTGAAGTTAAACTGATCCTTGGCAAGTTTTTTCTGAAGCTTGCGCGCCGATTCCTCATCATATTGCTCCTGAGCACGCTCTACGAGCGAAACAATATCACCCATTCCGAGGATACGGTCGGCCATACGTTCGGGATAGAACATATCGATGGCATCCATCTTCTCGCCTATACCTACAAACTTGATAGGCTTGTTAACTACCGAACGGATAGTAAGCGCAGCACCACCGCGTGTATCACCGTCGAGTTTTGTTAGAATAACACCATCAAAATCAAGCTTGTCGTTAAACGTCTTAGCCGTATTAACCGCATCCTGACCCGTCATTGAGTCGACCACAAAAAGGGTTTCATGCGGATTCAAAGCTGATTTGAGTGCTGAAATCTCATTCATCATCACTTCGTCGATAGCAAGGCGACCGGCAGTATCGATAATCAGCACATTAAAACCATGATCTTTTGCATGGTTGAGTGCGTTGCGTGCAATTTTTACTGCATCTTTATTTTCGGGTTCTGAATATACTTGAACACCTATTTGTTCACCCAGAACTTTTAACTGCTCGATGGCAGCCGGACGGTAAATATCGCAGGCTACCAGCAATGGACTTTTCCCTTTTTTGGTATGCAGGTAGTTAGCCAGTTTGGCTGAGAAAGTGGTTTTACCACTACCCTGGAGTCCTGACATTAAGATTACTGCAGGACTGCCTTTCAGGTTAATTTCCACTTTCTCACCGCCCATGAGTTCGGCAAGCTCATCGTGAACAATCTTAACCATAAGCTGACCCGGCGATACCGAAGTCAGGACATTCTGGCCCAGTGCTTTTGTTTTTACGGTATCCGTAAATTCCTTTGCGACCTTATAGCTAACGTCGGCATCAAGTAATGCTTTTCGAACATCTTTAAGGGTTTCGGCTACGTTGATTTCGGTAATATACCCATGGCCTTTCAGCAGTTTAAACGCTCTGTCGAGCCTGTCGCTTAGACTTTCAAACATTGTATTCCAGTATTTTCGGAGGTTGATATTGGTACCTGCTTCAGCAGGGGTGCAAAGGTAGTAATTTTTAAGCAATCCGGTAATGGAATGCTCTGCCGTTAAAAATCAGCATCAAAAATGCATTTTTACTTCAAAACTACTCACATTTTAAAAGAGCAATATTACTGTCTTCCGGATTCTTAAACTACTGCTATCTCGTCTCTACCCTCACCGAAAAATCATCCAGGAGGATTGTTCCTGTACCGGTATTCCAGGCATACACTTTCAGTATCAAGCCTTTTAAGGCAAGCAATTCATGGTTTAAAACAGAATAATTGGCAATAAAATTCATCCTTTGCTCATCATGTAAAAATTCGTTGATATCAACAGCTTTCCAAATGACGGGCTTGCCATCTTTTTCAACCGAAATGACATAAACGGCTTTAACCCCGGGTTTAGCTTTTGCCCAAAGCCCTGTGCGTATGATCCGTTCAGCAGAATCATCATCATGCGACAATGAATCAAGCGGGTACTCAAATGAAACCGAATATTCATTTGGCATAAGCAGCATTGAGTGGGTTCTTCCGTTTACTGATATTTGCGTTGCTTCAGGTGAAGACCAAAACCTGGCTATTTCTTCAAGATTATTAAAGCTTGAAAGTATTTCCGTTTGATCCGCGTCCTTAGTAATTCCAAAAAATGAATAAACAAGATTTTTAATTTCTGTCCTGTCCACTCCTAACGAATCTGTTCCCGAAAAAATAACCTGGTTCCATTTGATGTCGATGTAATTCTGCATCATGGATGTATTCGAACTGCGGAACATGATTTTCTTTACCAGAGGCTCTTTCTTTCCATTTTCAGGATTTATAATCAGTGGATTAATCCACAATCCGTAAGCTGCATTTTTCGGAACAATGCGATACATTCTGATATCTCCGTTTGTAAGCAGGTAGTACACGTAAACGGCTTCATCCTTATAAAAAAAGCTTTTTAGACTTCCGTATATGCTTCTCTCTATATTTACAGAGGCCTGAAGCATTCCTTCCATTTTTCCGGGCACTGAAATCCAGGTATCCCATGTAGCCCGCACCTGACCAATGACTTGACTTTTCGATTCAACAGCTTCCGCTTTTTTTCTGAAAACCAATGCAGGAAACAAGCCACCTTGCCTGGCAACAAGGTCATAATTGCTGATTAACGATTTCAGCGCATCAGGCTCGTCGTTTAGCAAATAGCGTCCGTCAATACTTTCGAGGGAACCGCCGTGAATATCATGAGTAATTTTGCGCAATTCCCATATCACAAACATGGGAGCATTCTCACTTTCAAAATGCCTGGCATTTAACTGGTCGAGTTCGCGGGTATAGGAAGCATAACTCTGTATCACCGGCCTGGGTTGCCAGTTCAGATGGTTAGCTGCAATGTACGAATAATCCCACGGATAAATATCTGCGGTTTCATCCCCGATAAGATCCAGAATATTCTTATCCAATGTGTTACGTGATATTGATTTTAAAGATGATTGATGGCAAGTGTCGGCAAAATACCTTTTATTCAGGACGTTGTTTGCCAGTGTCAGAACACCTCGGGGCTTGAAATGAAAAGGTTCAAAATAATATGATTTCTGTAGCACTACATAAAAGAGAACAACAATTACAGCAGAAAAAATAACAGTAAGGATACGGTTTCCGTCTATTATAATATTATATATCAATACTATACATAAAATAAAGATAAACATCACAGAAGCATGCTGATAATCTTCGCGAGCCATTCCGTATTTCCATATAGCAAAAAGTGCTGGTCCAATCAAAAATTCATATCGTATTAGGGCACGGTTTTTTCGGTTAAGAAATAAAAGAACTGCTCCACAAGCAATTCCTAATCCAATCCACCACCAGTTATTTAAGGGATATACTGCAACAGCCGCTGAATTATCAGCAGCCAGTTCCGACATTCCCTTCAAAAATGTCAAAATTCCATGTAAAACGCCATATAATCCCAGCCATATTAAAACTATTGCAAATGGAACGATAAGCAATAACAGGAGTCTGTACCTGCTTTCGAGTCCGACAATAGCCCTGTAAATCATAATACAGGTAAACGAGAAAGTTACCAGCAGGCTGACAATTCCAACAAAGGCTTTGATATAAATAGCTAGTGCTGTTATAATAAGAGCCGGGTAGAGCCAACTGATATTACGCCTTTCGAAAAAATTCAGGTAACAAAGAATGACAATCTGCACCAGAGTCAACAACAGATCATTGACCGAAAGAAGAACAAACGCTGTAAACCATGCAAATACAAGGAATAATATGGGTTTACGTGTAGCCAGTTTAAGCAGGCTGTATGCCAGAAACACCCTGGCAGCCAAATGAAAACAAACTGCTATCCATAAATTAAAGCCCATTGGCAAGGGATACATCAAAAATGCCAGAGGACCATGAGGAAATACGATATGTTTTCCTAACGAAAGCTTGCCTTGCACCAGGAAATTAAAAACCCAGGCCAATGGAGGGTCTATCCCATTCGAAAAAACAGAGGCAGGAAAGGGGAACAGCAAAACAGCCGGAACCAGAGCCATTACAAGAACTAGCAGATGATTGGTTTTTCCTGAAACCGGATGAATGAGTATTTTTTGAAAAGACATAGAACAGCTTTAGCGCCACTAAATTAATCAAGTATTGGCTATATACAATGAATCACGATAAATCAACCCGTTTCATGTTGGCAGCCTGTGTTGAATTTCTTGAAAAGAATTTCATAAGCAACCTTATTTTCAGCATGAGGCGAATATCGGCAAAATAAAGCAGCAGATACCAGGACAGGAATAAGGCTTTTGCAGTTTCGCATGAACATTATTATTCCTAAAAACAAGCTAAGAAAAAATTATAAAAAAAACCCTGAGGATATCAGGGTTTTCAATTATTTATCGATTAATCAATTTACTTCATATTGTGAAAAACATTGATAACATCGTCATCTTCTTCCATTTTCTCGATCAGTTTTTCAACATCGGCTTGTTGCTCTTCGGTTAAATCTTTGGTATCATTCGGGATACGTTCGAATGCAAAGGTTTTAATCTCGAATTTATTATCTTCGAGGTATTTCTGAATGGAACCAAAGTTGTGAAAATCAGCATAAAGCACGATCTCACCTTCATCGACAAAAATTTCATCAAGCCCGAAATCTATCATCTCAAGCTCAAGTTCTTCGATATCAATTCCTTCTTTCATTGCAACTTTAAACGTGCATTTACGATCGAACAAGAAATCGGACATACCCGTTGTTCCCAGGCTTCCTCCATACTTGTTAAAATACATACGCACATTGGCCACTGTGCGGGTTGGGTTATCGGTAGCTGTTTCGACAACTACTGCCACTCCGTGAGGTGCATAGCCTTCGTAAACCACTTCTTTATAATCGGAAGAATCTTTCGAAACTGCACGCTTTATAGCCCTGTCGACATTATCTTTTGGCATGTTTTCGCTGCGTGCTGTCTGTATCAGAAGGCGAAGACGGGCATTCCCTCCGGGATCAGGACCACCGGATTTAACGGCCATTTCAATGTCCTTTCCAAGCCGGGTAAAAACCCTGGCCATGTTTCCCCAGCGTTTCATTTTGCGCGCTTTACGAAATTCAAATGCTCTTCCCATAATGTATTCTTCTAAAAGTATGTAATGCTGTTTCAGTTTTTTTGAGATGGCAAAAATACTCCGATTCCGTCAATTATAAAACTTATTTGCAGTTTTCATTTATCATGAATATTTGCATAAAAAAAAGCCCCGCAACTCATAAAGTTAAACGGGGCTTCATATAATGGTTAGTTGGTTTTATTTTTCAATACGCATTTTGTAGAAAGAACGCCATACAAATACAAGAGCAACAAGTAAGAAACCTACTCCAACATAAGGAGCAATTGGACGGAAAGATGGTGAAATAGCAATTTCCATAGCCAGTAATCCAAATAGAGTGGAGAATTTGATAACCGGGTTCATAGCTACCGAAGAGGTATCTTTAAACGGATCCCCTACTGTATCACCCACAATTGTAGCATCATGCAGCGGTGTACCTTTCATTTTCAGATCAACTTCAACCACTTTTTTGGCATTATCCCAGCCTCCGCCGGCGTTGGCCATAAAAATTGCCTGGAACAAACCAAAGATTGCTATGGAAATCAGGTAAGAAACAAAGAATGAGGCAGCTGCAAATTGAATTGCTTTTGTTGCACCACCAGTAGCTTCATAACCCGAAATAAATGCAAATGCCAGAGCAAATGAGAATATACCAATAAAGATGTTTAACATCCCTTTTTGAGCATACTGAGTACAGATTTTTACCACCTCTTTCGATTTTTCAACATCCGCTTTTTTAGGAGCATTTGGATCTAAATTGATATTCTTTTTGATGAACTCAACCGCACGATAAGCGCCGACAGTAACTGCCTGGGTAGAAGCCCCGGTAAACCAATAGATAACAGAACCGCCACAAAGGAATCCCAGGATTGTCCATGGGTTCAAGATATTTAAAATGGTTTCGGGTTCAACACCCAATACATTCTTAATAACCAAAATAAGAGAGAAAATCATGGTGGTTGCACCTACAACAGCAGTTCCGATTAATACCGGTTTGGCGGTTGCTTTAAAGGTATTTCCGGCACCATCATTCGCTTCCAGGTAGTGTTTCGACTTTTCAAAATCGGGTTTGAAACCAAATTCTTTTTCAATTTCCTGGGCAATATTTGGTTCTTCTTCGATCAGTGAAAGTTCGTAAACTGATTGTGCATTATCGGTTACAGGTCCATAACTGTCAACAGCAATGGTAACAGGTCCCATTCCTAATAATCCGAAAGCAACCAAACCAAATGCAAAGATCGATGAGTAAATCATAAATTGGTCGAGACCAAATGTACTTGCGATATAAGCAATAAACATGAGTACCACGAATACCATTCCCATCCAGAATGCGCTGAAGTTACCGCCTACAAAACCCGAAAGAATAGTAAGTGAAGCTCCACCCTCTTTCCCGGAGTTTACAATTTCCTGAACATGGGCCGATTTTGGAGAAGTAAATAATTTAGTGAATTCAGGAATAACAGCCCCGCCAATAGTTCCGCAACTGATGATAACAGACAAAACAATCCATAAGTTTGAATCCAGTGCGCCTATCATGGTTGAGGGACCAACCATGAAATAACTTGCTATAAAAGTTACCAGGATCGACATGATCGAAGTAATCCACACAAGATTAGTAAGCGGTTTTTCAAAATCAAGATCATCTGTTTTGCTATATAAAGACTTACTGATAAGATCATTAATATAGAATGATCCGATTGAAGTTATGATCATTAAAATACGCATGGCAAAAATCCAGGTAAGGAAAGCTGCCTGCCATTCCGGATTTGCTATAAAAGTACCGTCTGCAACAGTACCAACTGCTAAAACAATAAAAGAGATAAGAGCAACACCTGTTACACCATAAGTTTCAAAACCGTCGGCAGTAGGGCCAACACTATCGCCGGCATTGTCACCGGTACAATCGGCAATAACGCCAGGATTACGGGGATCGTCTTCACCAATTTTGAAAACTACTTTCATCAGGTCGGAACCGATATCGGCAATTTTTGTAAAAATACCACCGGCAATACGCAAAGCAGCAGCGCCAAGTGATTCACCAATCGCGAACCCGATGAAACATGCACCGGCTAAATGACGAGGAATATAAAGCAGTATAACCAACATCATAATCAGCTCAACACAAACAAGAACCACACCGATGCTCATACCTGAATCGAGTGGTATTTTGAGTAGTTTAAGTGGTTTGCGTTCGAGCGATGCAAAAGCCATACGACTGTTTGCAAATGTGTTCATACGAATACCAAACCAGGCAACTCCATACGAACCAAGAATACCGATAACTGCCCAAAGGAGGATAAGTGCAACACCACCAACTCCGGCATCCTGTAGAACTCCATAGTAAAAAGCAACACAAGCGGCAATAAACGCAAAAAGTATCATCAGGAATTTCCCCTGTTGAATCAGGTAAGTTTTACAGGTTTCGAAGATGACTGACGAAACATCCAACATACTCTTGTGAGCACGTAAATTCTTCACTTTAAAAAACTGGTACAATCCAAAGCCTAAACCGGCAAGGCAAACCAGAAAACCGAGCAACAGAAGGTTATTCTGATCAGGGCTGAGCTGAGGAATTTTGAGGTCGGCCTCACTGGCAAAAACCGGAATGGCTGCCAATGTCAATGCAATCATCGTGATAATTCGCTTCATAAAATAGGTAGATAAGGTGGTTATTATTTTGATTTGAGCTGCATCAAATATATGGAAGTTTCGAATTATATCAACAAAAAACGAAAAATCGGATAAAAATAAATGTTTCTAAATATTTTTATAAAGAGCTGATTGATATTAAAAAGAGATTTTTTTGCACCCTATAACTTATAAAATATCTGGGTATAGTCAAACTATTTATTAGCTATCTGTTTGACATATATTTATATTAGTGTAACAATTACACTTACTTTGAGAGAAAGCAGTACAAAGTATTAGATGGGAATGCAGGCGTTATTTTGTTGCCATCACAAACAAGTCGAAACAGTTTTCAGTAGTCCCCTGCAGAAAAAAATCGTCAATTGAAACCTTATTTACCATATCACTGTTACCTTGCAAGAGTTTACGGCGGTTCATCCGGTTCATAATATCATAAGGCAGTTGCAGGAGCTGGCGCGGGAGCCTGTATTGCAGCTTTAATATATCGTATCTTGTAATACGCTGCACCGAGGCCTTGTTGCTATCGTGGTATTCCATTACCACAGGGCTGCCAAAAACACCCTTTACTTCAACTTTCTGAAATTTTTTGCTTACCACAGCCGACAGTTCAGCGGCAGTATATTCGCGGATATGCCAGGGATTGCGAGTTAGCGACATAGGGCGGTTAGGGGTACTCAGCAGCAGCATTCCTCCCGGTTTCAAAACCCGGTAGATCTCGTTAACAAAAGCTATATCATCCTTAATGTGCTCAATTACCTGGAAAGTAACAGCAAAATCAAAACTATTGTCGGCAATTCCTGAAAGCGAAGGCATGAGTTGTTTACGAAACTCAACATTATTGTGACCTGATATGTCGGTGTCAAATTTATCGACAGCCAGGTAATGATTTGCCAGGGGAGCCAGCAATTGAATTCCATACCCTTCACCACTGCCAAGTTCAATAATATTTCCTTTTACAATTTCTGATGCTGCTTTATAGGCAAACAGGCATCTGTTATATATAACCTGTTCGGAAGGATCATGCCCTGAACTGCGTTCGGCTGTCTGCATAGGATAAAGAGTCTGATGTGAGCTGCAAAGGTAATAGAAAAGGGGGTTGCTGCCTAATGTGGCGGATTTTCTACAGTACCGAATAGCATGAAAATAAAAAATAAATAAATTCCTGCATTGATTATTCGGTTATCTTTGCATTTCAAAGCATGACAAATGATTAATTTCACACATACCCCTTCCAACAATTGGTGGCGCCGATGGCTAATGCACATCGTAGCGTAATCCCGGGTATGTAATATTTATAAAAATACTCTATGAGGGCACATCGTTACGATGTGCCCTTTTCGTTTTCAATCCATTCCATTTTCTTACTTAAATCCTTATTGTTATGAAAACCAACAATCGCAACATAGTGCTCTTACCTGAAGAAATGCCTGACAAATGGTATAATATTGCTGCCGACCTTGGCGGTAAAATGCTTCCTCCCCTTCATCCGGGCACGCTTAAACCTCTCGATGGAGCTTCGATGAGCGCTCTTTTCCCCGACGAACTTATTCGGCAGGAAATGTCGGGCGAACGCTTTATCAGTATACCTGATGAAGTTCGTGAACTCTACAGTATGTTCAGGCCTTCGCCTTTGTACAGAGCCGTTAACCTTGAAAAAATGCTGGGAACACCGGCAAAAATATATTATAAATACGAAGGAGTCAGTCCGGCAGGATCACACAAAACCAATACGGCTATCCCACAGGCCTACTATAACAAAAAAGAAGGCATAAAAAAAATAGCAACCGAAACAGGTGCCGGCCAATGGGGCAGTGCACTCAGTTTTGCCTGCAATCACTTTGGTATTGATCTG
>CAIJPI010000153.1 GCA_903822525.1 uncultured Bacteroidales bacterium
ATGGAAGGATATCAATCTGTACGATGAACATACCTGGGGAGCTTACAATCCTTTAGAGTTGACTGATCCGTTCCCTGTTGCCCAGTGGTATATGAAAGCTTTTCCTGCTTATGAAGGAATGGCTTATTCGAAATATGCCCTCACAAAGTTTCTGCAGCAGCTTGCAGGCAATCCTACAGTATCGGATTCACTCGAAGGAGTCATGATGTTCAACCCGACGGGTGAAGTTGTTACATGCTATCCGCAAATTCCGGGCGAATGGTTTTTAAAGGGTAAACGCATTGAAACCTGGCTCATGGCAGGCGACCGGTTTGAAAGAGCACCGGGACAGGGAAAATATTACGGGCCCTATAAACTCGAACCGTTCAGCTGGACAAAGATACCATTCGCAAGCTTGAAAGAAGCTTCACCTGATGTTAAAATTAAGATTGGAAAGGATTTCATTGAAACTGCTTATTATTTGTTGAAATTTGATAGCCGAACCGGCCGTATCAATTCACTCTTCGACAAAAAGAGGAACTGGGAAGTTATTGATAAAAGTAGCCCATACAGCTTTTTTCAGTTTGTGCATGAGAAACCGGATCCTGCTGTTGATTCGACTCGTTTCGCATATCATGTGAGGAGTATCGAAAATGAAAGGATTGGCTTAACAGGGTGGAAGCCAGGATGGAAAGCTGCCTACAGTACAATAAGCGGAAAAATTGAGTGCAGGATCGATACTACCGCATTCACTGCTTCACTGATAATAAAGTCGCATGCTGAAGGCGTGAAAAGCCTTGAACAACGGATTGTTTTGCATGCCGATTCGCCAGTTATTGACCTTGCCGCTGAATTCGTAAAAACGGACAACGTAATGCCCGAAGGTATATATTTTACGTTTCCGATGAACCTGGATAAAGGCTGGCGAGGGTATTTTGATACCGGTGATGTTCCGCTTGAGATGGATGCTGAGCAGTTGCAGGGAACCTGCCGCGACTGGGTAACAGTTTCGTCGTTTGCAAGTATTCATAATACTGATAAGGGCGCAACCTTATTTTGCCCTGATGCACCGCTGGTGATGTTTGGCGGATTTAATTTCGGCCGGAATCATGCTTCTTTAAAGCGTGATAAGAATCCCTTGCTGGTTGCCTGGGCCACAAATAACTACTGGGAGACCAATTTCAGGGGAAGCCAGCCCGGCCTGATACAGCTGAAATATGCCTTCAACAGCCAGGGTGGCTATAAGGCTGCCGAAATTGCCAGTCAGGCGAGGCAGATTATAGATTCTCCAATTGTATACCAGGTGGTGAATTGTGATGATGAAACAAAAGGGCAATTGCTCGACATAAAAGGTGAAGGCGTTGAAGTAGTATATGTAAAAGCTGCTGAAGATAAAAAAGGCCTGGTTCTGAGAGTTTTGAACCTAAGCGGGAAAGAAGTGGCTGCTGAGATCAGGTTGCCGGGAAGAAGTATAAGCGCTGCATGGCGTTGTGGAACCACTGAAAATAAACTCGGGACATTGCCTGTAGCTGATGCAAAACTTAAGGTGCTGCTTAGCCCCCGTGAAATCACTAGTATCAGGATTGAATAGCAGCCAGTCCTGAATTTTTGAAAATTAAATCGTTAATAAATCTACCATTATGAATAAAATGACAAGAATAATTATTGCCGGTTGGTTCATTCTTTCCGCACTTCAGTTTCAAACCCCTGCGTTTGGTGCTATTAAACTTCCGGCGCTGATCGGCAATAATATGGTTTTGCAGCAGAATGCTGCTATCAATGTGTGGGGCTGGGCCGATGCCGGCGAAAAGGTGAGTGTAAAGGCCAGCTGGCTTTCAGAAGCAACTTCTGTTACAACAACTATTGATGGCAAATGGAAGACCATCATTAATACCCCTGCCGCAGGTGGCCCTTATACCATGACCATATCAGGCCGCGACTATTCTATCAACATCGAAAATATTCTGATTGGTGAAGTATGGGTATGCTCCGGGCAGTCGAATATGGACTTTACTTTACGCGGAATTACAGGTTGGAGCTATTACAAGCCGGAAGTATGCAACGAAGTGATAAGAGGCGATTATGCCGGCGTTCGGCTGTTCACGGTTCAAAAGGATACTTCAGGAGTTGAACGGGATGATTGTAAAGGAAACTGGCTTAAGGCCGACACAACAACCGTTAACGATTTCAGTGCTACCGCCTGGTTTTACGGTTCGTCGCTGAGTAAGAAATTAGGGATACCCATTGGCTTAATATATACGGCATGGGGAGGCACAGCAGCCGAAGTATGGACACCGGTGGCAAGCCTTGAGGCGGAACCTGATCTTCAGTATTTTATTCATCATTACAGCGGATTCATGTGGTGGCCCGGTACTGCAGGAGTTCTATACAATGCTATGATACATCCTTTGTTGAATTATACAATTAAAGGGGCTATCTGGTACCAGGGCGAATCGAACAGGCTTGATTCGAAATTGTACCCGGCTTTAATGAACACCATGATCACTTCCTGGCGCAAGGGCTGGGGTATTGGCGATTTTCCCTTCTATTATGTTCAGATCGCTCCATATACATACATGGAACATTACGTTGGTGCGCTTACACGCGAAGCCCAGCTGAAATGCCTTTCCATTCCTAATACAGGTATGGTTGTAACCATGGACATTACTGATGACACTGCTGATATTCATCCCAAAAACAAACTTGACGTTGGAAAGCGACTTGCTCTGTGGGCTCTTACAAAAACCTACGGGAAATCAGTCGGGAGTTTTTCAGGACCGGTTTACCAGGATTGTAAAATTTCAGGTAAATATGCAATCCTTGAATTTTTGTATGCTGACGGAGGCTTAACTATTACCAAAACTGGCAAGAATAATTTTATTATTGCCGGACCAGATAAGGTTTTCTATCCTGCAAATGTAAAAATTGACGGGAATAAGCTGCTGGTTACATCACCAAAAGTAAAACATCCTGTTGCCATTCGGTATGGGTTTACCAACGCTTCCCAGTCAACACTCTTTAATGGTGCCGGTTTACCTGCTTCATCCTTCCGGACAGATAACTGGGATATCGATATTCACTAAGTTTCTCATTCAGTGTTACCGGCGATTTGCATGATGCACTTCGCTGGTTTTGCTGTGCACATTATCATTCATTATAAATGAATAATATTTCACCGGGAATACTATAAACTTAGAGCTTGTCTAAATTTTTAAGCTGAAGTGATTTATCAAGTTATTTGCTCAATCTACTGTCAGGCTGAGAAGCCTGCCCTGAGCTTGCCGAAGGGGAGTCGAAGCCCACTAAATCATCTCAATATTTTCG
>CAIJPI010000154.1 GCA_903822525.1 uncultured Bacteroidales bacterium
ATCCCATATTGGAAAACAACTTCCGTTTCTACCCACAATGAACCTAGCCTTTTTAACTGGATATCTGTTTAATGAATTTCAAAACGCTCCAACCGTTAATTTAGGTTATCGGCGACCTGAAGCATATTTTTTTTGTCCATTTTGAGGAGTACAAAATCTTCTTCGAATACTTCAATTTCTAAATCGGCGCCAACGAGTTCAGCAAGCCATTTGCAGTCGTGTTTCAGGATTAACCGGATTTCTGTGAATCCCATAACCGGGTATTTTAGTGTAGCGTTCATGGTATTTAATTTTAAATTTGTTATTATATTTTAACATCTTTAATATTTAATAGTAAGCCTCTTTATATTAATTGCCGGTCTTTTAAAAAGTAATAATTCACAGGTAAATTTGTATTGATTTGATGTATTGTATGGCTGAAAAAACCGATGAATGAGTGGAACAATAAATCGCCTTGCTATACATCCAGAAACCATACCAAATTATCAACTATTAAAACAAGGGGCTTTAAATTCATTTTGTAATACCATATTTTTATGCACTAATACTAAATTTTCCAAAAATCAGAAATGGTTATATTGTTGAATTTATTTTTGGAATGAAAGTATTAAAACTTGTCTCAGATCAGGAGGTTAAAAAGGTAGTCGATATTTTTTTTATCCTTTTTAAATAGTACAAAATCTTCTTCTGAAACTTCAATCTTCAGATTGGCTCCAATGAGTTCAGCAATCCATTTGCAGTCGTGTTTGATGAGTAATCGGATCTTTGAGAATCCCATAACGGGGTATTTTAGTTTTGCATTCATGCTATTTGTTTACAAGTTGTTTATTCTATTTTAATTTTTCTAAAACAGTATTCCTTCTAATGTTTATAACCGCGCTTTCAAAAAGTAACAATTCTCAGATAAAATTAGCTCGATTTGATGCTTTGTCAAGAGGAAATAACCGGGGGGATTTGCGGTATATAATTCTATATCCTATGCTCAGAAACCTTACTCAAAATATCAACATAAGAAATGAATGAAATTGAATTCAGTTGGTAATACAATAATTATTTTTTCTGAACAAAGCTGCTAATGCTTCGTTTTACTATCTTTGAAATAATTCTTTTATTCGTTCTCATATACTTCAATCGAAGTAATTATGCCCTATTATTTTAAACTGGGAGATATCCCTCGTAAACGCCATACACAATTCCGTAAGCCAGAGGGTGGCCTTTACTCTGAACAACTGGTCAGCACCGAAGGTTTCAGCGATGCCTATTCAAATACTTATCATATTTATCCACCAACCCTGGTTAAATCAGTTGACGAAGCCTATAGTGTTGCTCCTGAAATTGCTATTGTAAATAATACACAGAACAGGAGTTTTCAGGGCTTTTCGGTTGCGCCCGGGATGGATTTCATTAGCAGCAGGGTTCCTGTGCTGGTGAATAGTGATGTGTATATTTCATTGGCTGCTCCTCAGCAATCGATGAAGGATTATTACCGCAATGCTTCGGCTGATGAATTGCTTTTTATCCACGAAGGAAATGGCGTTTTGCATACCATGTACGGCGAAATCCCTTTTGGTTATGGCGATCATGTTGTAATTCCGCGAGGTGTTACCTATAGGATTGAATTTGAAACGGAACATAACCGTCTTTTTATTGTCGAATCTTTTACCCCATTCCGTTTTCCGAAACGATATACAAACCATTCAGGCCAGCTGCTGGAACATTCCCCTTTATGTGAACGCGATATCCGGACTCCCCAAAACCTGGTAGCTCATGACGAAAAAGGCGACTTTAAAGTACTGATAAAGAAAAATGACATGATTTTCCCTTATCATTTCGCATCGCATCCTTTTGATGTAATCGGTTGGGACGGCTGTCATTATCCCTGGGCATTCTCAATACACGATTTCGAACCTATAACCGGCAGGTTACACCAGCCTCCGCCGGTTCACCAGACCCTTGAAGCCAATAATTTTGTGATGTGTGCTTTTGTGCCGCGATTGTATGATTACCATCCCGAATCGATTCCTGCTCCTTATAATCATAGTAATGTCGACTCCGACGAAGTGCTATATTATGTAGATGGTGAGTTTATGAGCCGTAAACATGTCGAACGTGGCCAGATCACACTCCACCCGATCGGGATTGTACACGGTCCGCACCCTGGAGCAGTTGAAAAAAGTATTGGCCTTAAAGAAACCCACGAACTGGCTGTGATGGTCGACACATTTAAACCGCTTAAACTGACACGCCAGGCGATGGAAATTGAAGAAAAAGAGTATTACAAATCGTGGATTGAATAGTTCGATCAGATTGCTATTAAAAGTAAGCATGAACAGTAAAGCATTCACCAGTTCTGAACCTGCCATACTGAAGAACCGGAAAATTGAAATTCTGCTTTCCTCCATCATAAAGTCTACACTTCTTGACGGGTAGTATTAGAAAAATTAAGTAAATTGTTTAAAAATTAAGAAATGGATAATCACGACTTTCTTCCTATCAACGGTACGGATTACGTTGAGTTTTATGTTGGAAATGCCAAACAGGCAGCTCATTATTACCAGACAGCATTTGGCTTTCAGCCTTGTGCGTATGCCGGTCTCGAAACCGGAATTACTGATCGTACTTCCTACGTTCTGCAGCAGGGTAAAATACGCTTTGTACTCACAACGGCACTGGTTCCCGATTCGCACATCAGCGAACATGTAAAACAGCACGGCGATGGAGTAAAAGTTGTGGCTTTATGGGTTGATGATGCCCGCAAAGCTTTTCAGGAAACTACAGCCAGAGGGGCAAAGCCATATCTTCAACCAATAGTTAAGAAGGATGGTGACGGTGAAGTAGTTCTGTCCGGAATCCATATTTATGGTGAAACGGTACATATTTTTGTAGAAAGAAAAAATTACAATGGGATATTTCTGCCGGGTTATGTGAAATGGGAACCTGAGTATCAACCCACAGATGTAGGACTCAAATACGTTGACCATATGGTTGGCAACGTCGATTGGGGTCAAATGAATATCTGGACTGAATTCTATGCGAATGTGATGGGATTCAAACAACTGATATCGTTCGACGATAATGATATTTCAACTGAATATACTGCACTGATGAGTAAGGTTATGTCGAATAACAACGGATTTATAAAGTTCCCTATCAACGAGCCGGCCAAAGGGAAGAAGAAATCACAGATTGAGGAATATGTTGATTATTATCGTGGTTCAGGTGTGCAGCATGTTGCCATGGCTACTGAAAACATTATGTATACCGTAGGAGAGTTGCGTAAAAGAGGTGTTGAATTTCTGACTGTTCCCGAAAGTTATTACGAAACTGTTTCAGAACGTGTTGGCATAATTGAAGAAGATATAAACGAACTTCGGAAACTTGGTGTATTAATTGACCGCGATGAGGAAGGCTACCTCTTACAACTGTTTACCAAACCTGTTGAGGACCGTCCTACAGTATTTTACGAGATCATACAGCGAAAAGGCGCCAAGTCTTTCGGGAAAGGCAATTTTAAAGCCTTGTTCGAAAGTATTGAACGCGAACAGGCCCGGCGAGGGACATTATAAAATTTCAAGGCTGAAACAAGAATAAGCAGAAAAAGTAATTCATTTTAAGTACACATAATGAAATCGTGGATTGAGATTAAAGCTGACAGTGATTTTTCGTTACATAATATTCCTTTCGGCATTGGCGTAATTCCGGGAAGCGGGCCGCGTATATGCACCCGTATCGGTGATAAAGTGGTTGACTTATCCATAATGGCTAATAATGCATATTTCGATCGTTCTGTTTTTAAGGATTCTGATTTTGTGGCCTCGGAGCTGAATAATTTTATCTCTAAAGGGAAACAGGCCACCGGCAAAGTCAGGTCAGCCATTATTGAATGTTTTCTGGAAAAGAATTACAATGAATCGGAAGCCGGTTTTATAAGTGATTTTATGTTATACGATGCTTCTGATATTCAGATGCTTCTACCAGTAAGGATAGGTGATTATACTGACTTTTACTCAAGTATTGAGCATGCCACCAATGTGGGTATTATGTTTCGTGATCCTGCTAATGCGCTTTTACCCAACTGGCGTCATATTCCGGTAGGCTATCATGGGAGGGCCTCCAGTATTTTGGTTTCAGGCAGCAGTATTTACAGGCCAAAGGGGCAGGTAAAGCCTGCCGATGCTTCTTCGCCAGTATTTAAACCAACAGGTCAGCTTGATTTTGAACTGGAAACAGCGTTTGTAATCGGCAAAGAAAATCGGCTTGGCGAAAGTATTCCAATTTCTGAAGCAGAAGATTATATTTTCGGAATGGTATTGTTTAACGACCTTTCGGCCAGGGATATCCAAAGTTGGGAGTACGTTCCGCTGGGGCCCTTCCTTTCAAAGAATTTCGCTTCAGTTATTTCTCCGTGGGTTGTTACAATGGAAGCTCTTGAGTTATTCAGATGTGCCGGCCCTGTTCAGCAACCCGAGGTGTTGCCGTACCTTAAATCCGACGGAGACCGTAATTTCGATCTCAATCTCGACGTGCTTATCAAGCCCGGAAAGGGAAATGAGGCAAGTGTATGCCAATCTAATTTTAAATACATGTACTGGAATATGAGTCAGCAACTGGCTCATCATACGGTTAACGGATGTAATATGCGGGTCGGTGATCTGTGCGGAAGCGGAACTATCAGTGGTCACGCCGAAGGAAGCTACGGCAGCATGCTTGAGTTAACATGGAAAGGTACCCGCCCTATTGTTTTGCCCGATGGCAGCGATCGTAAATTTTTGAACGACAACGATACTGTAATCATGCGCGGATTTGGGGATAAGGGAGGCGTCAGGGTAGGATTCGGGGAGGCAACTGTAACCATTTTACCTCCGAAGCAATAAACACTCCGTTGATCAAATAAGACTTTTTATATTTCAAGCTACACTCAAAAGTTACTCCATGGCACAAATTGATCCTGATCTGATCCCTTCACACCATTTGCACCGCGTTCTGCTGAGTGCAATTGCGCCTCGCCCTATTGCCTTTGCAAGTACCGTTGATAGTTCAGGAAAAGCAAACCTGTCACCATTCAGCTGTTTTAATGTTTTCGGCGTAAATCCGAGTACACTCATCTTTTCGCCATCGCGGAGCGGCAGGACCAATGAACTGAAGGATACACTGCTGAATGTGAAAGAAATTCCGGAAGTAGTAATCAATATGGTTACTTATTCCATGGTCGAACAGATGAACCTTGCTAGTACTGAGTTTCCCCGCGGTGTAAATGAGTTCTTTAAATCCGGCTTTACACCGGTTCCTTCAGAAAAAATAAAGCCTTACCGTGTAAAAGAATCACCTGTACAAATCGAATGTAAGGTTAGACAGGTTATTGAAACCGGAAGCGGGGCTGGGGCGGCAAACCTCGTCGTTTGCGAAGTGGTACTGATTCATATTAATGATAAAGTGCTTGATAAAAAGGGCGCAATCGATACGCGTAAGCTCGATTTGGTAGGCAGGATGGGTGCTGATTATTATGTTCGTGCATCTGGCCGCTCCCTATTTACACTTGAAAAACCTTCAGGCAAAGCGGCAGTCGGAGTTGATATTTTTCCGGAGGATGTGAGGATGAGTGCAATACTAACCGGAAATGATCTGGGAAGATTGGGCGGTGTACATGCATTACCAACTGCTCCTGAAATTGTAAAATACATGGCCTCGCCCTATTTCAGGACGATTTTAACAAAGCATAGCGGAAACAAGGAGAAAATTACTGAGGAAGCTCATAAACTGGCTCATGGCCTGATTACAAAAAATGAGCTGCAGGAGGCTCTTCTGTTAGTATTAGCTACCAGCAATTTTGCCGTTAATGATGTGTAAAAAGTAACATCCCGTCTTCTATCAATTTCTGAAGTTCCTCGTTTTTGCCTGCCAGAAGGTTCAGGTAGCATATAATTCCTTCGGGAATCCCGGTATTATCCTTGTTTTTTATAAGTTCTTCAGCTATCTCGAGTGGCAAAAGCCACTCATCAGAATAATTCATTTTCAAGGTCTGCCAGATGTTGAATAACTCATCGTTGTTTCTCCCGGTTTCGCGTACTGATCGAACATTGGCATACAATGAATGCAACTCTAATGTTTTGCTTGTGTATTGGATATGATGGGTTTTTTCAGCAGGAGCGGGGTATTGAAGTTCATATGCATCAGGATCGGCAGGGCCGGCAAATGCTGAAATAATTTTCTCGCCGACAGCCATATCATAAACACCCCATTCCGGTTTGAAAAGCTGGATTCCATTAAATTGAACCGAACAGTTCTGAAATGAGAATAAAAGGTTCTGTCCATTGAATGAGGTTATTTTATCAAGTCTTCCTTTAACCTGAACGCCGCTGATATATTCAATTGTCAGTTCCCTCCCTTCAACAATGCCGTTTGCGGCAAGTTCGCCCCGGCTCATGGTTTCAATACTGTTTATATCTTTTATTTTACCTAAAGGCGATCCAAAACCTGTTCTGTGATTGCTGATCCCATGCCCTTCAAGATTTTTATAGTTATGCGAAAGCATGGAAGGACCATCAAAATTGAGGTACACCGGTTGGTTGTTATCATTGTGAATTTTAACCAGTTTTCCCGAAACCTGCAAGCCTGAGCTGTAAACAACTGTGCAGGTAGTATCTGATCCCAGGGCTTTTTTCAGCCCGTCGGAACCACCCTGCCTGAAAGCCATGGTGTCAAGGTATTGTTCAAGAACTGTGTTGAGGTGTTGAAAGTCGGGAGTTACAAAAAGCTGCGGCTGCTGCGTAGTAATGTCGAACGCGTAATTCCGGGCATCTAACGAATAAGGAAGCTTTTTTACTTTTGTTTTCAGGCAATTATAGCTTTCGCCAATGGAGGAAAGAAGCCCTGCGCCATAAATCTTGGGATTTTCAAGAGATCCTATGAGTCCGTATTCAACTGTCCACCAGTGCAGATTGCGAAGCAATGCCATTTCCGAAGGAGCTTCCTGTAATTTTGAAAGATAGTCAAGTTCAGCTTCAGCTTTTTCGATTGAATCGAATGTAGTGTATGGGTCCGCTTTAAGAATAGAAAGATGACGGATAGCTTCATACATTTTGTTGTCGTATGCCGACGAAAAAGCTCTTGTTCCGGCGCGCCCAAAATCGCGGAGGTAGGCTGAATATTCTTCATCGGCAATAATAGGTGCATGCCCGGCAGCCTCATGAATAATATCGGGAGCAGGAGTATAAAGAACCTGGTCGACCGGCCTGATGTCGGCAGCAATTACCAGTACATTATACGCCTGGAATTCCATAAAAGCAGCAGGCGGTATAAAACCATCTACTGCCACTGCTGCCCAGCCAATTTCTTTCAGAATGCGGTTCATGCCGTACATTTCCGGAATACGGTCGATACTGATGCCGGTTTGCTTTAGCCCCTGAAGGTATGATGGGTGAGCAACACCTGGAAGATAACGGACATTCTGACGCATGATGTACCGCCAAACAGCATGATCCTGTGCCGTATAACTTGTATAAGGCTGGTCAATGATCAGGCTGAGCAGATGGCGCGGCAACTTATCAAGTACTTCATTACTTTCCATAGAGGGATTTTATCTCGCGCAAAACTATTACTTTTGAAAACTTTTGTGAAATGGTTTCCCAAAGATATATATTTCCCTGAATATAAAACCAAAGATTTTGCCTCCATCCCTTATCTATATTGCCCTTCCTGTAATGCGGGAGATGGAACGTCTGCCTTTGCTGATAAAGGCCATCATGGATCAATCAAATCAGCGTTTCCGACTCATAGTTTGTGTGAACCAACCCGAATCCTGGTGGAGCGACCCATTGCGACTTCCGGTTTGCATTGAAAACCGCTTAGCTATCGAATTCCTTGAATCGCTTCATGACGACAGAATCGAAATCCTTGACCGTTCATCAATGGGAAAAGGCTGGCCTGATAAAGGGCATGGTATAGGAGTGGCACGTAAATACCTGATGGATCATATTTCGTCAGTTGCTGCTGAAAAGGATATTCTAATCAGTATGGATGCTGATACCGTTTTTGATCCCGGATATTTTGAGTCTATTATCGAAAACTTCCGTATAAACCCTGCGGCTTATGCTATATCAGTGCCATACTACCACCGGCTTTCGGGCAACCCTGAACTTGACAGGGCAGTACTGCGATATGAGATCTATATGCGGGCCTATGCTGTTAATATGTGGCGGATCCGGAGTCCTTACTGCTTTTCGGCACTGGGTTCGGCAATCGCATTTCCGATGTGGGCATATCGTGCGGCAGGAGGTATGACGCCTAAACTGAGCGGCGAGGATTTTTATTTTCTTCAGAAAATTGTGAAAACCGGACGTTTGCTCCATTGGAACGGTGAAATCGTTTATCCTGCCACTCGCCTGTCCGACAGGGTTTTCTTTGGAACAGGTCCAGCCTTGATTAAAGGAATTGAAGGTGACTGGAACAGTTATCCAATTTATGATTTTAGGCTTTTCGATCAGGTGGCTGAAACATGCAGAGCATTTGGCAGCCTGTTTATAAAGGATGTTAATACACCTCTTGATGATTTCATGATTCGCAGATTTGGCAGCCTGCCTTGGGAAAATCTTCGAAAAAATTTCAAAACACAGGCACATTTTATCAGGGCTTGCCATGAGAAAATTGACGGACTCCGTATACTTCAGTTTCTGAAAGAATCCCAGGACCCGGATGAAAAAGTTAGTGAAGCATCTTTGTTCTCATTATTGAATCTGTATACCAAACAGTTTGCTGACCAGATAAGTGAAATAAATACGAAAATTGATTTCGGGTTATCTTCCGTTGATGAACTGAATCAAATACGGGATTTGCTTTTTAATATCGAAATGCATTACAGGAAAATTCACTGGAATGACTTTACGGGCCTCACTACCATGTATAATTAAATTGTTTTTTTTAATTCATGAAATTGAGATTGCGTCCAATAAATAAGATAAGTCTGGTACTGCATTAACTAAGTAAAAGCCCCTTTATTTTCTTTTTACTTATTTCACTGCAGCCGGATAATTTATCAGCTCTTAACCTATCTTTGCCTCTTGTTAAAATTACTTTTCCTATGCCTGCTACCCACAATTCAGCCGATATTTTTGTAAACGAAATGAATACCTGGCATGACCGGACAATCGGGGTAAAAACCGTTGAGGCATTGCGTAAGAACCGGTTTGATGCAGCCTTTTTCGAAACCCGTGAAGATGTCGTACAGGCTGTCAGTGCTTTTATTTTACCAGGTATGGAAGTAGCTTTTGGTGGGTCGCAGACAGCACGGCAGCTTAAGCTTCAACAGATTATGGAAGATGCCGGGGCTTTAATTCTTGATCACAATGCTGAAGGTCTTAGTGATTATCAGAAACTGGAAGTAATGCGCCGGCAGCAGATATGCGATGTGTTTATTTGCAGCAGCAATGCCATTTCGTTTCAGGGTGAGTTATTTAACATTGATGGGCATGGGAACCGGGTTGCAGCAATGTCATTTGGGCCTCGGAGGGTTATTGTAATAGCCGGCGTAAATAAACTGGTTGCTGACGAAGAAGCAGCATGGCAGCGCATCAGGACAATCGCTGCACCTATTAATTTTAAAAGGCTTAACCGGCCCAATCCATGTGCAAAACACGGTGTTTGCATGAATTGCAACCTGCCGACACGAGGATGTAATATTTATGTTGCTACCCGCCGTAGACCCTCTTTAACAGAGTTTTCGGTATTTATTGTAAATGAATCACTTGGGTTCTGAGTTCCTTCTCAGGCATTTTTTTAGTCTGGATTTTAGAATTCCGATGCAATGATTATCTGAGTCTTCGTCCAGTTTTGTAAAGCTTAAATTGTTGTTTTGGATTAATATGGTATAATAACAGGGATATTTCCGCAAATCTGTCTTCAATTTACGTGATAAACGGAAAAAAAATTAAATTTTCAAAAAATTTGCAATTCATTCGCAGGCTTTCATACTTTTGACCACTGAACTTTATTTTTTTGCTATGGATTTGACAATGATTAATGCCATATCGCCCATTGATGGGCGCTATCGCAAACAGGTTGAACGTCTTTCGTATTATTTCAGCGAGGCTGCACTTATTAATTACCGTGTATTTGTTGAGGTTGAATATTTTATTGCTTTGTGTGAGTTGCCGCTCCCCCAGCTTAAAGAAATTGAACGAAAAAAAATTACTGAACTCAGGTCAATGTGCAGGGATTTTACCTTCACTGATGCCCAGGAAGTTAAAGAAATTGAAGTTACCACCAATCATGATGTTAAAGCTGTTGAGTATTACCTGAAAAAACGGTTTGATAAATTGGGCCTTGGCAAATACAAGGAATTTATCCATTTTGGTCTCACATCCCAGGATATCAACAACACTGCTGGTCCTTATGCATTGAAACTTGCTGTTGATGAAGTGATTATCCCCGTGTACGAAGATCTTCTGGTTAAAATTACAAAACGTGCAAAAGAATGGAAGAAAGTTCCCATGCTGGCACGTACCCATGGTCAGCCTGCTTCGCCAACCATATTGGGTAAAGAAGTATATGTATTTGCCGAAAGGCTTAAACAACAATTGAAATTGCTGAAAACAATTCCTTTTTCGGCAAAATTTGGTGGAGCTACAGGGAATTTTAATGCGCATTTTGTAGCTTACCCCGACATCGACTGGGCTTTATTCGGTGACGAATTTGTGAAAAACAATTTTTCGCTCGAAAGGCTGCGCTGTACCACCCAGATTGAACATTACGATAATATGGCTGCGCTTTTTGATAATATGAAGCGTATCAATACCATCCTGATCGATTTAAGCCGTGATATGTGGAGCTATATTTCGATGGAGTATTTCAAACAAAAAATCAAAGCAGGTGAAATCGGATCCTCAGCCATGCCTCATAAGGTTAATCCTATTGATTTCGAAAATGCTGAAGGTAATTTTGGACTTGCCAATGCCATGTTCGAACACCTTTCGTCCAAACTTCCTTTGTCGAGACTTCAGCGCGATTTAACCGATTCAACCGTGACCAGGAATATCGGCGTGCCTATATCTCATACTCTTATTGCTATAAAATCGCTTATCAAAGGCCTCGATAAATTGATTCTGCACGAAGAAAAAATTCATGCCGATCTCGAAAACAACTGGGCTGTTGTTGCCGAAGCAATTCAGACCATTCTTCGCCGAGAAGGCTTTCCGAAACCTTACGAATCGTTGAAAGAGCTTACCCGGACCAATACCCACATCGACCACAAAGCCATCAGCGATTTTATTGAAAAATTAAATGTTACGGCCAAGGTTAAAGCTGAATTGAATAAAATTACACCTTCCAATTATACCGGGCGTTTCGAAATCTGACGGTATTGAAGTGTTTTTTGCTGTTAAACATCAGGTTTCTGATTGTTGAGTCATAGGCTCAATGATTAAATGGCGGATTCAAAGAAAAGGTAGGATTTGGTTTCTTCATCCCGGTTTTTTGCTTTACTCATTTCTATGGTATCGAGGAGATAGCAAGACTGATGAGGTATTTTATTTCGGGAAAGTTATCATTCGTATTAAATTTCGGGCGAACGTAAAACAATGTAGTATAAACAGATTGTTTTAAGTAATTTTGCACAAAACTTAAAGATATTTTATGGATTTGAAAGAGATTTTATCTGTCTCGGGCAAGCCCGGGCTTTTTAAAACAATAGCACAGACAAAAACCGGCGTTATCATCGAATCGCTGACTGATGGTAAACGCATTCAGGCATTTGCAAGCGATAAAATAAGTTCTCTTGGGGAGATCAGCATTTTTACCACTACCGATGATATGCCTCTTCGGGAAGTATTCAGGTTAATTAGAGAGAAAAACGGTGATCAACCAGCTCCCGATGTTAAATCCGACGATAATGCTTTAAAGGCATTCTTTGGATCCATTGTTCCCGATTACGATAATGAGCGTGTTTATACTTCGCATATGCGGAAGCTAGTTCAGTGGTACAATATGTTGATTGCTTACGGCATAACTGATTTTACTGCTCCAGTCGAAGAAACTGAAGGAGAACCCGCATCTCCGGGTGATTCCGGCGAGGTCGCCGAAGAAAAATAATCAATAAGTCCGTCGTTTATCATGACGGACTTTTTTTAAGTATTTTCGCCTGTATAATTGCCAACTGATGAAGAAATTTATTCACGATTTTGAAGTTACACGCAACATTCATATTACTGACGACTACTTTGCTCTTAACCTGAAATGCCCTGTCAGCCTTCCGGATATGCTGCCAGGCCAGTTTGCTGAAGTTCTGGTTGGCAATTCGGCCACCACATACCTACGTAGACCAATATCCATTTACGACACCAATTACGATACGAATGAACTTTCGCTGCTGATAAAAAAGGTAGGAGATGGCACAATTGCTCTTTCAAAGCTCAAAGAGGGTGATATCCTTAATCTTGTTTATCCGCTGGGCAATACATTCAGTATGCCTCAAGGCGAAAATGCCTTGCTGATTTGTGGTGGAGTTGGAATTGCTCCTATGCTTTTACTTGCTAAACTGCTTCATTCGAAAGGATATAACCCTGATATTCTGATTGGTGGCCGCACATCTGCTGATATTATCGAACCCGGTAAATACGAACCTTACGGTGAAGTATTCATTACTACCGATGACGGCTCTGCCGGTGAAAAAGGAATGGTAACCCAGCACTCGCTTTTTACAGAAAAAATTAAGTCTTACTCAATTATATACGCCTGCGGCCCTGATCCCATGATGAAAGCTGTGGCCCGGGTGGCTGCTTCGCACCAGATCCCCTGCGAAATATCACTCGAAAATACCATGGCTTGCGGAATAGGTGCCTGTCTGTGCTGCGTGGTCGAAACAATTGACGGGAATAAAACTACCTGTGTCGACGGTCCTGTTTTCGATACACGGACTCTAAAATTGTAATGTGCTGAAATATTGTCAGTTAAATTAGTAACAATGTTATTTGATCTCCCGACTTTAAATTGAAGTAATTTACCTGCCAATAAAATCCGAAATCTGAATTCCGCAATCCGAAATCAAAATAAAAATAATGCTCGATTTATCAGTAAATGTACATAAGCTGTTGCTCAAAAACCCGGTTATGTCAGCTTCGGGTACCTTTGGCTATGGACCCGAATTTGACGATTTCATGGATGTTAACAGGCTGGGAGGGATCCTAACCAAAGCCTGCACATCAAAAAATCGTGATGGGAACCGTTACCCGCGTATGGCCGAAACTCCTTCAGGCATGTTGAATTCAGTAGGTTTGCAAAATAAGGGCGTCGATTATTTTATAGATGTTATTTATCCTAAAATCAGCCATTACAATACGCATATTATCGTAAATGTTTCGGATTCAACGGTTGAAGGTTACATGGAAGTGGCTGAGAAGCTGAATCCGCTCGAAAAAATTACCGGCATCGAATTAAATATTTCCTGCCCTAATGTTAAAGAAGGAGGAATGGCTTTCGGAACCTCATGTCCAATGGCAGGAGCTGTAACAAAGGCTGTACGTGGTGTTTATAATAAAACGATGATAGTTAAGCTTTCGCCGAATGTGACCAATATTGCAGAAATTGCCAAAGCCGTTGAGGATGAAGGGGCTGATTCTGTTTCCGTTATAAATACGTTGCTTGGTATGGCCATTGATGCCGAAAAGCGCAGGCCTGTGCTATCGACTATAACCGGTGGACTCTCGGGCCCAGCCATTAAACCTGTTGCGCTACGCATGGTATGGCAGGTTTCGAAAGCAGTCAAAATTCCTGTGATTGGACTAGGTGGTATCAGCAATGCCACCGATGCTATTGAATTTTTGCTTGCCGGCGCAACAGCCATACAGGTTGGAACTGCTAATTTTGTTGATCCGCAGGTGTGTATAAAGATTCTTGACGGTATTGAGGAATACTGCAGCCGTCATGGCATAACTGATATTAAAGAACTTATTGGAGCACTTGAGAGTTAAAATGAAAAGCAGCTCAACAAAACTCTTAAACCTGAGAAGGCTCAATACAAATAATCTTGAATCAAACTATCGCAACACTGAAAGCTCATTCCTGAAATGAATAAAACAAATGTACTTCTTATAGGCAGCGGAGGCCGCGAACATGCCATAGCCTGGAAACTGGCTCAAAGCACGCTTCTGAACCGGCTTTATATCGCTCCCGGAAATGCAGGCACCTCAGGCGTTGGAATAAATGTTGCCATCAATGGAAATGATTTTGAAAGTGTAAAATCATTTGTTTTGCAGAACCAGATTAACCTGGTTATTGTTGGACCTGAGGAACCTCTGGTTAACGGATTTCATGATTTCTTTCTTTCTGATGAACTGTTAAAAGATATTCCTGTTATCGGGCCTCAGAAAGCTGGTGCTGCTCTCGAAGGAAGTAAAGATTTCGCAAAACAATTCATGATCAGGCATAACATACCTACCGGTGCCTACCAGACCTTTACTACAGATACATTGGCTGAAGGGATTGAGTTTCTTCACACTCTTTCTTCGCCATACGTGCTGAAAGCCGATGGACTTGCCGCCGGTAAGGGCGTAGTAATATGTAAAACATTCGGAGAGGCTGAAACCGAACTTACCGACATGCTGGCCGGGCAGAAATTCGGGAAAGCTTCCGCTATGGTTGTGATTGAGGAATTTCTAGACGGGATCGAACTTTCGGCATTTGCCCTTACCGACGGGAATGAATATGTTATGCTTCCCGAGGCAAAAGATTATAAGCGAATAGGGGAGGGCGATACAGGTCCCAATACCGGTGGTATGGGCTCTATTTCGCCGGTACCATTTGCCGGAAAAGAATTTTTACAGAAAGTTGAGGATCGGATTGTAAAACCTACTGTCGAAGGCTTGCGTAAAGATGGTATCCCATTTATAGGGTTCCTGTTTTTCGGTCTTATGAATGTAAAAGGCGACCCATATGTGATCGAATATAATGTACGTTTGGGTGATCCTGAAACGGAGTCGGTTTTACCCCGCATTAAGAACGACCTTTTAGAAATATTTCTTGCAACAGCAAATGGCAGGCTTAATGATATCCAAATGGAGATCGATGAGCGGACAGCCGCTTGCGTCATGATTGTATCAGGAGGTTATCCGGGCAACTACGAAAAGGATAAAGTGATTTCAGGCTTTGCTGATATAAATAAAAGTCTGGTTTTTCATGCCGGCACTTCAGATAAAGAGGGTTCGGTGGTCTCATCAGGTGGACGGGTTATTGCTGTCACTTCGCTTGATCATACTATTTGCGATGCTGTTGTCCAATCGCTTGAATCCGCGTCAAGGATAAAATTTGAAAATTCATACTATCGCAACGATATCGGGAAAGACCTGATGTAATATAGACTCAAAAAACTTGCTTTTTCATGCTAAGGTGGATTTCGAAATCAGGAACGTTTATCCAGTTTGCAATTTTTGCAGTGATACTGGTTATGACCTGGGTCCCTGCTTTTGTTAACCCGGTGATTCCTGTTCTTTCCCCGGCTGATGGTCCTTTATACAGTCTCCTGGCAACCTGGCTTCAACAATTTCCTTTGTTAACAGTTTCGTTTTCATTAATTCTGGTTGTTTTACAGGCGTTAACTTTATTTTATGTGTTTCAGGCAAACGGATTTTTTGGTAGGAGCAATTTTCTTCCGGCCTTGATCATCCTGCTTGCATATAGCTGGAATGTTAACTTCCAGACCATGCATGCTGTGCTTCCTGCAGGTTTATTTATTATTGTTGCGCTGAATTCTATTATGATAATGTATGGCCGGCCGGCTGCATATCACCAGGTATTTACGGCTTCCTTCGCATTGGGGTTAGCTTCATTATTCTATATTCCTCTGGCCTACTTTCTTTTCTTTGTTTGGTTTACATTGATAACATACCGTATTTCATCCTGGCGCGAATATGCTGTCGCACTAATTGGCTATGTCTTGCCTTTTATCTATTATATCAGCTGGTTATTCTGGGATGATAACCTGGTTAAAGGATTGAATAACTTATCCGGATCATTGTTTAACCTGGTACTTCCTGCCAGGCTTACGCTTATGAATGCCATCTGGCTTTCGTTGTCAGCATTCATCATGTTTGTAGCTATGGCTGCTGTATTGAATGTTATGAATGATAAACTTATAAGCCTTCGACGCAGAGCCTGGGTCTTATTCAATTTCAGTTTTATTGCGTTGGTTGCAATCCTTTTAGCAGGCTGGCCTGTGCTTTCAGCCAATTATCTATTCGTTATTCCCATGGCGTTCTTTTCTACAGGTAGTGTGATTCTCCTGAAACGTCCTTTTTGGTTCGAAATGCTTGCCCTGGGATATTTCCTGTTATTTGTCGGTTTGAGGGTTTATTTAGTGCTTTAATGGGTTAGCATTATTTATAACACAGAAAACCTGAATAAATTACCACGTTCAAACTCTGACCTAATGCTGAAATCTTCATACACTGAAAATATGACAGAAGCCGGTTGCGATGAGGCCGGACGGGGTTGCCTGGCAGGACCTGTATTTGCAGCTGCTGTAATTCTGCCACATGATTATCAAAATCCGCTTTTGAATGATTCCAAAAAACTAACTGCTAAACAGCGCATCAAGCTGAGAAAAATCATAGAGGCAGATGCTCTGGACTGGTCAGTGGCTATGGTTGATAACCTTGAGATTGACAGGATTAATATTCTGAATGCCTCCATACTTGCCATGCATTATGCACTTGCTAAGCTTTCAGTGCCTCCTGCGTTTATACTTGTTGACGGAAACCGTTTTAAACCATTTCAGAAAATTCCTCACCAATGTATTGTTAAAGGAGATGCCCTGTTTTTGTCAATAGCTGCAGCTTCAGTTTTGGCAAAAACATACCGCGATGATTATATGCTTGAACTTTGTACCAAATACCCTGAGTATGGATGGGAAAGGAATAAAGGATATCCTACACTTGATCATAGGAAAACAGTTCTGAGTCTGGGATTTACTCCCTTTCACAGGAAAACTTTTTCGGTTCAGGTTAAAGCAGGCGAGAGATAATACTATAAATCAAAAATCCCCGCTTGCGACGGGGAGTTCTGAACCAAATTTTAACCAAATTATTAACCAGAAAATCTTCAAATTTTTTTGATCTTTCCTTATAGTTTGAAATAAGAAAAGATTATAAATAATTTTATTTACTATCCTGTTAATACTGCAAATTTATAATAAGTTTGTCTATGTTTCATTTTATTATTTAAAATAAACAAATTTTCTTCAAACGCCCTTTGCTGTTGAAGAGTAGCTGATAAAAAAAGATAAAGAAAGAATGAATGTAGTAAATTAGCAAATTAAATGGAATTATTTATGGGAATCCGAAGCGCTTTTATTGCCATTTTTCTGATGATAGCTCATTTATTGTCAGCTCAGCAACTAACCAGCTCCGATTATGCAGGCTATATTAAGGAATATAAGTCCATAGCAATCAGGGAAATGAAATTGTATAAAATACCTGCCAGTATTACTCTCGCTCAGGGGATGATTGAAAGTGGATGTGGTAAAAGTGTGCTTGCAGTCGCAACGCATAATCATTTTGGAATAAAATGCCAGAAAGGCTGGACAGGAGAAACCTTCTTTTATGATGATGATAAAGCTCAGGAATGCTTCAGGAAATATAATAATGTCGAAGATTCCTATCGCGATCACTCTCTATTTCTGACTACCAGGCCCAGGTATTCGGCACTTTTTTCGCTTCCTATCACCGATTATAAAGGCTGGGCAACGGGCCTGAAAGCGGCCGGCTATGCCACAAATCCTGAGTATGCGGCAATACTTACCCGATTGATCGAAAATAACCAGTTGTACCTTTTCGACGATTCCACATTAATAAAAACCCATAAATCCATTGTTCAGGCAGCGGTTGAAAAACCTGCTGTTTCTGCTATACCCGATGCAACTGACGGGAAACAAATAATAAAGGAGGGAAGGATTCTTTTTCGTAAAAACTACACCCATCCTGATCCGTCACAGTATGAATATGTCTATACCTCGGAATTAGGGCGCAAAGTTTACCTGAATTGTGATGTGCCTTTTATATTTGCCATGAAAGGCGACAACTGGATGAGTATTGCAAAGGAATTCGGACTTTTTGGTTTTCAGGTATATAAACAGAATGACTTGTTGAACTCCGACCCTGTTAAAACAGGTCAGATATTATACCTCGAACCAAAGAAGAAAAAGAATTCAGTCCGAACGTACCAGGTTCGGAATGGCGATAGTATGTATTCAATCTCTCAGGAATTGTGCATTAAACTGCCTTATTTGCGAAAATATAATAAGATGAAACCGGGCGATGAACCTGAGCCGGGAATTGAATTAAAATTGATGAAATAAGCCCTGGTATGAGGTTTTGAACTTTATTGGATTATGAATGAACGTAATTATTTATGTTCTACTGCGAATTTAATGGAAATGGTTTTTAAAAGGATGGAAGTCCGAAGTCCGAAGAAAGTATCAATTTGCAATTGGTCCTATTGAAAGTTAACATTTGTACAAATGCAATTGATCAACAAATCCCAATTTAATGATAAATGAAGTTTCCAGTTAAACTTCCGACTTCTGGCTTCCAACAAAATATTTTTACCCACTAAAATAGCAGTAGAACCATGATTTAAATATTGGAAGCCTGAGTGTAAAATTCATATGGCATGTTGCTGCATAAATAAAATAAGTATACATTTGCACCGGCGATTGTGAGTTGAATACGAATAAACATCGCTTTCTTCAGGGCAGGGTGAAATTCCCGATCGGCGGTACAGTCCGCGACTCCCTAACAAGGATTGAACCGGTTCAGCTCCGGTACCGACAGTATAGTCTGGATGGAAGAAGAATAATGATTCATGATGCATGCTGTTCAGGCATGTGTTATAGTGTGTCTTTATTTTTTATTCTCATTGGCCTTGAAGAATACTTCAGGGCATTTTTGTATTACTAACTTTATTAATACGGATGATGAATAAAATAATAATTCTGCTGCAGGTAAGCGTATTGATAATTCTTTTCTCAGGCAAGCTTCTGGGGCAGGAACTCAGAGTAAAAGGTATAGTGGCCGACCGGGCAACAAATGAAACAATTCCGGGTGTTACTGTAAAGGTTGAAGGAATGGCTTCAGGAACGGTTACAGGAAACGAGGGTGCATTTGAATTAAGCGTAAACGTTGAAAGCGTAAATATTCAATTCTCACATATCTCATATAACCCTATCAAATTAAAGGTATTAAAGAAATCCGGGTCTGTAATTGATATGGGTGTAATCGCCCTCGATTCCAGGGCTGTTGATCTCGACGAAATAAAAATCATTTCTTCATTCGTAACCGACCGTAATACTCCTGTAGCTGTGTCAACAATACGGGCACATACCATCGAACAGAAAACGGGCAACCAGGATTATCCCGAACTTCTTAAAATGACACCCGGTATCTATGCAACCAAAGAAGGAGGCGGTAGTGGTGACGACAGGCTGACATTGAGGGGATTCCAGCAGGAAAATGTTTCACTTCTGCTCAATGGGGTTCCGGTAAGCAGCATGGAAAACGGGCTTGTTTACTGGTCAAATTGGGCCGGCCTCAGTGATGCTACCGAAGCAATACAGGTCCAGCGCGGACTTGGGGCATCACGTGTAGCAATGAATTCGGTTGGGGGTACCATCAATATAATTACAAAGTCCACATCAGCAACTGCTGGCGGAGCAATACGCTACAGTCTTTCCGACTATGGTAACAGTAAGACAATTGTAAGTTTTTCAACAGGTAAAATGAAGAACGGAACTTCACTTACATTCCTGGGTTCGCGCACTGCCGGACCGGGTTTTGTTGATGCCACGTATGTAAATGGCTGGGCATATTTTTTAAGTCTGAGTCGCGAATTTGGCAAAAAACAACGCCTGGTATTTACTGCTATGGGATCACCCGAAAAACATGGGCAGCGTAACTATGGTATGAGCCAGGCCGATTTTGAAAAATTCGGGCTAAAGTATAACCGGAACTGGGGGACTTATAATGGTGAAATTCTTAGCCTTTCGGAGAATTTTTACCACAAACCTCAGATAAGCCTGAATCACTATTGGAATATCTCGCCCAAGGCATTGCTGGCAACTTCGGCTTATGTTTCATTTGGGAAAGGCGGAGGCCGGTACACAGAGGTATTTAACTATGGTAAGCCAACATGGGATTACAGGCGAAACAATCAGATTGATTTTGACCAGGTGTTTCTGACTAATTCAGGCAATGCCGAATCAGCAGCACTTGCTGACGGATCGATGGTACAAGGATTTTCAAAGAATATACTTACCAATTACAGGGCCGACCATTACTGGACCGGTTTGATAAGTTCGCTCACAATCGATGTAAATGAAAATGTAAAAATTACTGCAGGTATGCATGCCCGCAAATTCCGCTCGCACTTATATGAGGAAGTAAGTAACCTTATGGGTGGAAATTTTTGGGTGGAACAATACGCCTGGTCGCTGGCAGGTGTAAGCGGGCGTAACCAGATTAAAAGGAAGGGCGATAAAATAAATGTCGATAACTATTCCATGATCAGTTATGGGAATCTTTTCGGGCAGGCTGAATATAAAAAGGGCAGATACCTTGCTTTTCTGGCAGCTACTGTTTCGGGAACGCATTACAGGCGCGAAGACCCTTACAATTACATTCAAAACCCACTTAGTGAACCTGTTGCCAAAGTTGGTTTTGATATAAAAGCAGGTGAAGGATATAAAATAGGGAGATTTGGCAATGTATATGCAAACGCAGGATTCTATTCGCGCGAACCATACTATAAATTTGTATTTGTTAATTTTTCAAATACAGTCGCCCGCGATCTTCGTAATGAGAAGATTACTTCTGTGGAAGCAGGGTATACATTTGATAACAACAAAATCTCCGCCCGAATAAACCTTTACTATACATTCTGGAAGGATAAGTCTGTTTTGTCGCGCGAAAATATTCAACTTGCTGATAGTACCCTGACACGTTCACTTGTAAGAGGTTTAAATGCATTGCACCAGGGTATGGAAGCAGAGTTAAGCTATAAAGTACTTCAAAATCTGACTTTGTCTGCTACTGCGTCACTTGGCAGCTGGATATGGCAGAACGACGTTTCAGCGACTTTATACAATGATAACCAGGTGTTGGCCGACAGCATGCAGGTATACGCCAAAGGACTGTTTGTGGGCGATGCTCCTCAAACCCAGCTTGGACTATCGGCTGAATACAACACCAGCGATGGGTTCCGGTTTTCGGCCGATTGGGTGTTTTATGACCGATTGTATGCCAGTTTCGATCCGGTGAACCGGAACAATGCCGCCGACCGTATGCAGCCCTACCGTATTCATTCGTATTCCATGCTCGATTTTTATGCTGCTTATAATTTGCTGATAAAACAATTCCCTGTTTCATTTCAGCTGAGTTGTCAGAATGTGTTTAATAAAGAAACCATTATACGGGGTGACGATGGCGCAGGTCACAATCTTGATTCTTTCACCGGATTTTGGTCACTGGGCAGAACCTATAATATTTCAGCAAAAATTAGTTTTTAATTAGTTTTTAACCTGTTTTTTACCGTTTTTTTTCCTGCAGAAAAATAATTTATTTTCTTTGCGGTCATGCCTTTCCGTTTTGCTGAATTCCTTATAAATCAAGTAATGCAGAAATGAGTACTCAATTACTTAAATGGTTTTATAATCTATGATTTATTAATATAATTCGTATCTTATCTTAAGGTTATTAGCCTAAAGTGCTGGTAAAGAGTGGCGGAAAGTTATTGCATTTCTTATTTATAAACATTATAAATTACTGTATTTTGTTGTATTAAATGTCGAAATATCGAATTATGTATATATATTTACATTTAGATGAACAAACTAAAACCGACCGCTTTATGAAAAATAAGCAACCGTCATTTTACGAGGAAGTCAAAGAGGGTGGAATATCCCGTAAGGATTTCCTTAAGTTTTGCACAACAATGGCAGCCTTGCTGGGATTAGAGTCCAGTGGCATTGGCCAGATTGTTAAGGCACTTGATTCCAAACCCCGGCTTCCGGTAATTTGGTTTCATTTTCAGGAGTGTACATGCTGCAGCGAGTCTTTTATTAGGGCTTCGCACCCAATTGTAGCCAGCATTGTCCTGGACAAAATCTCACTCGACTATCAGGAAACTCTGATGGCTGCGTCAGGATATCAGGCTGAAGAAGCTTATAAGGCTGTTATGGCCAAGTATCCGGGTGAGTATATAGTAATGGTAGAAGGTTCAATTCCTACCGAAAACGAAGCATACTGCTGCATCGGAGGCAAAAGTGCACTTCAGATACTGCAGGAAGCTGCTAAAAATGCAAAAGCGGTTGTTGCCTGGGGTAACTGTGCTTCAGCTGGCTGTGTTCAGGCGGCAAGTCCCAATCCTACGGGTGCGCAACCTGTACATAAAGTTATAAGTGGCAAACCGATTATTAACGTTCAGGGCTGCCCGCCTATTGCTGATGTAATGGCTGGTGTTGTTGTTCATTTGCTTACATTCGACAGAATCCCACAACTTGATGAACTTGGAAGGCCAAAAGCATTTTATTCGCGTCGGGTTCATGATACCTGTTACCGCCGTGCTAATTTTGATGCCGGTCTGTTCGTTGAATCATTCGACGACGAAGGAGCAAAACGAGGATACTGCCTCTATAAAATGGGTTGTAAAGGTCCGGTTACCTATAACTCATGTGGTATAATTAAATGGAATGACGGAGTCAGTTATCCGATTCAATCAGGCCACCCCTGTATCGGATGTTCCGAAGCCGGGTTCTGGGATAATGGTCCATTCTATCAGCATCTGCCAAGTATTGCAGGCTTTGGAATAGAAACTACGGCTGATAAAATCGGTGTTGGTCTTGGTGTTGCTACGGCAGTTGGCGTTGCAGGCCATGCCATAGTTACCAATATACGCAAACATCGTGAAATAACTAATGCTCCTGCTGCAGGTTCCGAAATTGAAACTCCTAAAGAATCATAGTCATGGCTGAAAGAATCGTAATAGATCCCATCACCCGAATTGAGGGTCACCTAAGGGTTGAAATCGAAGTAAAAGACGGAATAATAACGGATGCCTACAGTGCCGGAACCATGGTGCGAGGCATTGAAACTATTTTGAAAGGCCGCGACCCACGCGATGCATGGGCATTTGTTGGCCGTGTATGCGGTGTTTGTACTTCAACACACTCGCTTACCTCAGTCAGAACAGTCGAAAATGCATTAGGTATTACAGTTCCTCCTAATGCTGAACTCATTCGCAACCTGATGGCGAACGCATTGTATATTCAGGATCATGTTGTGCATTTTTATGTTTTGCATGCACTCGACTGGGTAGATGTGGTTTCAGCTTTGAAAGCTGATCCCGCCGAGGCTTCAAGGATAGCTCAAAGCATTTCGTCCTGGCCCAAAAGCTCTGTTGGCTATTTTACCGACGTTCAGAAGAAATTTAAGAATTTTGTCGACAGCGGCCAGCTAGGCATTTTTGCAAACGGTTACTGGGGGCATTCAGCATATAAGCTTCCTGCTGAAATTAACCTTATAGCAGTTGCTCATTACCTTGAAGCTCTCGAATGGCAAAAAGAAATCGTTAAGGTTCATACCATTTTTGGAGGAAAAAATCCTCATCCGAACTATCTGGTAGGCGGTGTTCCTTGTTCCATCAATATTGAAGAAGCAAATGCAGTAAATGCAGAGCGTCTGGCCATGGTTGGTAAACTTTTCGAAGATGCAAAAACTTTTGTCGATCAGGTTTATATTCCTGATTTACTTGCAATTGCATCATTTTATAAAAGCGATTGGGGTGCAATTGGCGGAGGGCTAAGCAATTATATGTCATTTGGCGATTTCCCAACCAATGGATACAATAATCCGGATAGCTTTAAAATACCTCGCGGTGTTATTTTAAATCGTGACCTGAGCAAAATCCATGAGATAAAAGCGGACGATCCTACTCAGATCCAGGAATATGTAAACAATTCATGGTACGATTATTCGAAAGGGGATAAAGCCGGCTTGCATCCATGGGAAGGTGAAACCAAGCTGAACTATACCGGACCAAAGCCTCCATATGAGCAGCTCGATGTTACGCAAAAGTACAGCTGGGTTAAGACCCCGAGATGGAAAGGATACCCTATGGAAGTAGGTCCTCTGTCGAGGATGTTAGTCGGGTATGCTTCGGGTAAAGCCGAATATAAGGAAGTTATCGACAGCACGCTGAAAGCACTTGATGTGCCTGTTGCAGCATTGTTTTCAACACTTGGGCGTACTGCAGCCAGAGGGCTTGAAACTAAGCTTACCTGCGACTGGGCACTGGAATTCTTCCAGCAACTTCTGACCAATATAAAAAATGGCGACTCCCGCACTATGAACAACGATAAATGGGAACCTGAATCATGGCCAAAGTCCGCAAAAGGCATTGGAATGGTTGAAGCTCCTCGTGGAGCCTTGTCACACTTTATTGTAATCGAAGACAAAAAAATCGAAAATTACCAATTGGTAGTTCCAACTACATGGAACGCATCTCCCCGCGATCCTGAAGGCAAACGCTCAGCTTATGAAGAATCACTAATCGGGACACCGGTTGCCGACCCGAAAGTGCCACTTGAAGTTCTGCGCACCATTCACTCCTTCGACCCTTGCCTGGCTTGTGCTGTGCATGTGTATGATGAAAACGGAAGTACCTTACATGATCTAAAAACCTATTAAGCCATGAGAAGCAGAACCCTCCCCATGCGTGAAGTGCATGTATGGGAATTGCCCGTTCGCCTGTATCATTGGATCAATGCATTGTGTGTAACTGCACTCTGTATCACTGGTTTTTTGATTGGCAACCCCCTTGCTTTTATGAAGGGCACTGAGGCATACCTGAACTATTGGTTCGGAACAGTGAGATTTATCCACTTCGTCACTGCGTTTCTTTTCTTTTTCAACTTTATATTCCGTATTTATTGGGGTTTCGTTGGAAATGAATTTTCGCGCTGGTATAATTTTATTCCGCTGAAACGTTGTCAGTGGAAAGAAATTATAAATGTAATAAAAGTGGATGTTCTTCAAATCACGAATAAACAGATAGATTCAATTGGGCATAATTCACTGGCCAGCCTGATCTATTTTGTGACTTTCCTGATCTTTTTACTGCAATGTCTTACCGGGTTTGGTATGTATGCAGCTATGAGCAATGCATTTCTCCCTAAGTTGTTTGCCTGGGTCGTACCTTTCCTTGGCGGCGATATGCAAGTGAGGCAACTACACCATATTCTTATGTGGGGGTTCATCTTGTTTGCCCTTGTGCATGTTTACCTGGTATTCTATCACGACTATATCGAACGCAGAGGAGTTACATCCTCAATGATTGGAGGCTGGAAGTTTATTGAAGAAGATGTGATCGAACGTCATGAAAACAGGTCGGAAGACTGCCCGAAAGATTAATCAGTTGAGGTTTTGAGATTTCCTGAAACTCATGTTTTTAAAATAAAAGTGCAAAATGCCAGGTGCTTTGTACTTAGTAAATTCAGAATTGTGTAACAACAATAGATATTTCGATTGTTTGTTCTTAACACAATAAACTGAGCACTAAGTACAAAGCACACTGTTTTTAAATAGTAATCTAGACTAACTCAATAACCAACAATCCGAAAATTTTGACCGCTATACAAAACAAAATCCTGGTTCTGGGGATCGGGAATATATTGCTGAATGACGAAGGTATAGGGATACATGTGGTAGCTGCCCTGGAAAAGGAAGGCTACACGGGAGCCGATCTGATGGATGGTGGCACCGGGGGATTCCACCTGCTTGGTTTTATCCAATCCTACAAAACTGTAATAATTATTGATGCCTCGCTCGATGAATTTCCTGTAGGCAACGTGAGAGTTCTGTATCCGAAATATGCAAAAGATTTCCCAAAACAATTAAGTGCCCATGAGGTAGGTCTCAAAGATCTTATCGATGCAGCCTTTCTATTGGGGAATATGCCTAGTATTCATCTTGTTGCCATTTCGATAAAAGATTTTCAGGACATGGGGATGGATTTAACTCCCGAAGTTGAAGCCGCAATTCCTTCTGCGATTTCGCAGGTTAAAGCACTTGTAGATTCTTTGCAGGATTAATCCTCAAATGCAGAATGGTATCTTGGCTTTTGATGAGAGGTAATCAATCCTATACCTGATTTTCCAGCCACTTAAACCATAATTCCATGCCTTCGCCTGTTTTGGCCGAAACTATTATAAATTCCATTTTCGGGTTTAGCGAACGGGCATATTCTATCGTTTTATCAGTATTGAAGTCAACATAAGGAAGTAAGTCTGATTTGTTGATAAGGCACAGATTCGACGACTGGAACATATAAGGATATTTCAGGGGTTTATCTTCACCTTCGGTAACACTGATAACCACAACTCTTTTATATTCGCCCAGGTCGAACATGGCAGGACAAACCAGGTTGCCGACATTTTCAATAAAAAGAATGGAATTCGGCTCAACATCCAGTTTTTTAAATGCGGATTCCACCATGCGTGCATCCAGGTGGCATCCCGACCCGGTATTGATCTGTATGGCAGGAGCTCCTGCTTTTTCAATCCTGTCAGCATCCAGAAGCGTTTGCTGATCGCCTTCGATTACATATATTTTTCGGGATGCACTTAGCGCTTTAATGGTTTTTTCGAGTATGCTTGTTTTTCCCGATCCCGGAGAACTTACCAGATTTAAACTCAATATTTTACGATCTTCGAAAACCTTACGGTTGAGCTTTGCAAGGCGATTGTTATCGGAAAGAATATCAATATTTAGATTAATGACTTTTGATGCCGGCTGATTATGGGCTTGTGTAAAAAGAACACTTCCGTGTTCGTGTGTGTGTGAATGATCGTGATTGTGAGTATGTCCGTGATCATGATCGTGGGAATGACCGTGGTCATGATCATGTGAATGTTGACGGTCGTGAATTTTTAATTCTCCTGAATCACCGCATCCGCAGGTATCGCACATAATAGTTGTTTTAATTGGTTATTATCAGACTTTTTTATTTACTAAAAGGTGCCGGTTACAATTCCCGACTGAAAATTTTAATTTCTTGAACTTTTTAACCACTCAGGCACTGAGAACACTAAGAGCCACTTAGGGAATTAACTAACGAAATTAATGACAAGAACCCTTAACCCCTTGAACCCTTGAACTTTTGAACCCTTGAACTACTATAACTCTCAAACCCTGAAACCCTGAAACCCTGAAACCCTGAAACGCTGAAACGCTCAAACCTTCTCACTCCACCACCAACGACACCACCCTGAATTCCTCGCCCCCGAAAATCTCCGATGGGAAACACTGGCATTTTGGGCAGGTAGCCATTCGATGATTCATTTCAAATTCGAGTTTGCAGGAAATGCAGTTCCCTTTTCCTGGCATTCGGATTATATTCACTTGTGCTTTTCCAAGTATTGAGTCCTTAACAAGCAAACTAAGCGCTGATTCAAAGGCATCTGCCTCTACACCACTCAGATCGCCAACTTCGATGGTTATTTCGAGAATTGTTCTGCCGGTATTTTTCTCCGCCTCGTGTTGAGCAAGGTTAATAACTTCGAGTGCAAGTGAAAATTCGTGCATAAAATTTTAATTAACAGATGCGTGGTAAAAGGTCGCCCGATAACGAATCGATGATACGACGGCCTCCTGTCTCATTTTTCAAAACTACTCTTCCCGGGTGATCGCTTACAATGCGGCCTATGATGGTGCTTCTCTTTCCCAATTCATGGTTCTGCAGAGATTTTAAAATTGATTCTGCTTCATTTTCGGAGGCAACAATCACTACTTTCCCTTCGTTGGCAATATGGAGCGGATCGAAACCGAGGAGTTCGCACATGGCCTGTACGCCTTTATTGATAGGTAATGAAGTTTCGTCAATTTCGATCCCCAGTTGTATTTTTTCAACCAGTTCATTCAAAACGGTTGCAACTCCGCCACGTGTTGGGTCGCGCATAAACTTTACGGCAGACTTATCGAGCATTTGTCGGATCATATGATTCAGCGATGCGCAATCGGATTCAACAGTGGTTTTAAAATTGAACGATTCGCGTGCATTCATCACAGCCATACCATGATCGCCTATGGTGCCGTTTATTATAATTACATCACCGGGCTGAATGTCTTCCGCTTTGCTGATCAGTCTGTCCTCTTCACGCATGCGCCCAATGCCGGCAGTGTTGATAAACAGTTTATCACATTTGCCTTTGTTTACTACTTTGGTATCGCCGGTTACTATCAGCACTCCGGCTTTTTTTGCCTCTGCTGCTAGTGCTTCAACAATTATTTCCAGTTCGCTTATCGGGAAGCCTTCTTCAATGATGAACGAAACACTGATATAAAGCGGCTCTGAACCAGAAACGGCCAGGTCGTTCACTGTTCCGCACACAGCCAGTTTTCCGATATTCCCTCCTGGGAAAAACAACGGATGAATGACAAAAGAGTCTGTCGTAAAAGCAATTTCGGACGATCCCACTGAAAGAATGGCAGAATCTGTCTGTTCGGATAAAATTTCGTTCGCAAAATGCCGGATGAACACGTCCGAAATCAGGTCATGCATCATTCGGCCTCCACTTCCGTGGCCTAACAGTATACTTTGTTCCTTAGTTTTCATGAACGGTATTTATAATAAGTAGCACAAGTTCCTTCGCCTGAAACCATGCAGGCTCCAACCGGATCGGTTGGTGTACATTTTTTTCCGAAAAGGCCGCAATCAACCGGTGTTTTTAAACCCCTGAGAATCTGTCCGCAGATACATCCTTTAGGCTCGGTTGATTCAGGTACATTAACTGTAAATTGTTTTTCGGCATCAAATTCTGAATATTCATTACGGATTCTGAGCCCGCTTAAGGCAATGGTGCCTAATCCGCGCCACTGATCATCCCTAAGCTCGAAGACATCGCTTAATAATTGCTGTGCTTTCAAATTCCCTTCGGCTTGAACAACCCGCTGGTACTGAATTTCTACTTTCGGGCTGCCTGCTTCAATCTGTATAGCGAGCATCAGCACCGCCTGCATCATATCAACCGGTTCGAAACCCGAGATTACAACGCCTAATCCGCAAACGGTGGCTAAATCATTATAAATAGCTGTGCCTGTGATCGCACTCACATGGCCGGGAGCTATGAATCCGTCAATTTTTACGCCTTCTGCTACCAGGGCTTTCATTACAGGAGGCATCACCTTATGTGCGCTGAGAACAGAAAAGTTGGTAATTTTTTCCTGTTTAGCCTTAACTATAGCTGCTGCAGTAAGGGGAGCTGTAGTCTCAAAACCAATGCCAAGAAAAATGATGCTTTTATCAGGATTGCTTTTAGCAATTTCGAGCGATTCGAGTACTGAATACACTATCCGTATATCGCTGCCATTTGCCCTTTCTTTCTCAAGCGATGTGGCTGAACCGGGGACCCGTATCAGATCGCCATATGTTGTAACAATTACTCCCGGTATTTTACTGTAAGCCATTGCGGTATCAATAAAATGCTGGCTCGATACACAAACAGGGCAACCCGGACCAGAAACCAAACGGATATTGGAAGGTAGCAACGACGGTAGCCCAAAACGTTGAATGGCCATTGTATGACCTCCGCATACTTCCATCAGTACGATCTCTTTTTTTGAGATTGTTTTTAATTTTTCGGAGACCGAGAGGATCAGATCCTTTTTACGGTATTCATCGATGTATTTCATCTATTGGCAGAAAGGGTTAGGATTTGAATGAAATCAGCGTTTCAGAGGTTACCGGAACAGGGTTTCCATCAGGAATTTTTATTCAATCTTTACGTTTATGCAATGAATGCTCAATCCGGTCGGCCCTTTTGCTCATCATTTAATAGCTGCAAGGTAAATGCAGCTTCTTCGGCATCCACCTTCTGAATGGCAAAGCCGGCATGCAGCATCACAAAATCACCGGGTTTTACATCATCGAGCAGCAAAAGGCTTGCAGTATATTCAACATCCTCAATAGTAACCAGGGCGCTGTCACCCTGAATGCTGATAACTTTAGCAGGTATGGCTAAACACATAATAATTCCCTCCTTTTTGATGCAACAGCCAATTGCCCAAGCGCGATTCCTCCGTCGTTGGAGGGCACAGTTGCATGTGAATATACTTCAAAATTATTTTTCAGCAGTACCTGTATGGTTCCTTCAAGCAGGTATTTGTTCTGAAAAACGCCTCCGGAAAGCACAACTTTGTTGATTCCTTCTTTGAGGCGGATTGATTTTACTGTTTCAAAGATAGCTAAAATTATTGTATTATGAAATTTTGTTGCAATTATTGAGGTATCGGTTCCCCTGCGGATATCGTCGGTAATTTCCTGTATGGTTAACCCGAATTGTATAGTTTCCTTGCATTCGAAGGCATAGCTTTCAGTGCAGTCGGTCCGCACTATAGCCTCAAGCCGCATAGGCCCTTCTGCCTGAAATGTTGCTTCCTGCACCAGGTCAAGGAGTGAAGCTACACAATCGAATAACCTGCCTGCTCCTGAACTTAGGGGGCAATTTATTTTCTTATCAATCATCTGTATGATCAATGCAACTTTATCAGGATCAAGATGATTTAAAAAAGGTAATCCGAGTGAAAGGAATTCTTTACCATACACTTTATACAGGAACGAAACAGCAGTTCGCCAGGGTTCTTCAGCCGCGCTGTCGCCGCCTGGCAAAGGAATATAATCGAAATGGGTGATACGGGTAAAATCATTCAGATCGCAAACCAGGAATTCGCTTCCCCAAATATGGCCGTCGGTGCCATAGCCGGTTCCATCGAGTGCCACCCCAATCACTTTTTCGTCGAGCATGTGTTCAGCCATACAGGAAGCTATATGAGCATGGTGGTGTTGTATTTTCACTACCTGAAAATTGCCGTAATTCAATCCTGCTTTAGTCGAAATATACTCCGGGTGCATGTCAACTGCCAGCAATTCAGGTTTTACCCTGAACAGGCTGATAAATTGCTTTATAGTGTTTTCGTAGAATTGTATGGTTTCAAGTCCCTGCAAATCGCCTATATGCTGGCTAAGGAATGCTTTCTGCCCTTTACCGACGCAAAAGCAATTGGTGAGTTCAGCGCCGAAGGCTACAATGCCTTCTGTATTCATTGCCGTTCGCACTGCGGCCGGGGCATATCCGCGCGAGCGGCGGAAAATCCGTTCTTTGCCTCCTATAATCCGGGTAACAGAATCGTCCGTTCGGTTGTAAATATCGCGGTTATGCATTACAGCCAGATCAACAACAGGCAAAAACTGTTCAAGGGCAGGCTTGTTATCGATCAAAATAGGCTCGCTGCTGAAATTGCCGCTCGTAAGAACAATAGCTGAAGTTTTCAACTGTTGGAACAGCATATAGTGAAACGGCATATAGGGAAGCATTACCCCCAGCAGATTTAGACCTGCATTCAGGTTTTGAGCCAGGACATGCTGCTGAGTTGTATTTTTCTTCTTGAGCAATACGATGGGCCTCCGCCACGAAACGAGCGATTGTTCCTCAATTTCATTCACTTCAGCGTGAATTTTTAATTGAGCGATGTCGCGAAACATAACTGCAAATGGCTTTCCTTCCCGGTTTTTCAGATCACGCAGTTTTTTTACAGCCGTTTCGTTAAATGCATCGCAAGCCAGATGCATACCACCTAATCCTTTTATAAGCACAACTCCGCTATTTTCGACACTTTGCGAGACACGATCAAGTATCACATCTATACTTTCGCTGACCTTGCTTTGTCCCGCATATAACTCGTATGTTGGTCCACAATTGCTGCAGGCGGTTGGCTGTGCATGGAACCTGCGGTCGGTCACAGTTTCGTATTCCTCCCTGCATTCGGGGCACATGGCAAAGGTTTTCATAGTCGTTTTGGCACGATCGTATGGAAGATCCTGAATAATAGTAAAACGCGGACCGCAATTGGTACAATTTACAAAAGCATAATTTAATCTGGAACCACTTTTAGTTATATCCTCGAGACAATCATTGCAAACTGCTATGTCAGGGCTTATTTCAGTAATTTCGTCTGAAACATTGTGACTTTCCAGAATCCGGAAACTATCAAATACTGCACTTTTTATTTCCACTGTCGAAATGGCTTCGATCATGGAAGCCGGGGGAGCTTCATTCCTAAGTGCTGTGAGGAAACTGCTGATGTTGACCGGATCACCGGTAACCAGGATTTTGACATTTTCGTTGGTATTTAGCACCCAGCCTGTTAAACCGGCTTTTGTTGCAATCCTGAAAATGAACGGACGGAATCCGACACCCTGAACTAATCCTGTAACAATTACCTCTAAAGATATTTCGCTCAAAGTTTCTTCCATTTATAAATGTAAAAGTATGAATATTTATTTTTACATTTACTGACAAATCAATTGTATGCTCACTTTTCTGACAGGTTTCATAGCCAGTATGGCGCATGTAGTTACAGGCCCCGATCACCTGGCAGCAGTTACTCCCCTGGCTATCGACAGCCGCAAAAAATCCTGGATCATAGGATTTTCGTGGGGGCTTGGCCATACCCTTGGAATGCTGATGATTGGATTATTGTTTATACTATTTAAAGAATTTTTGCCGATCGAAGCCATCTCAAAACACAGTGATACCTTTATAGGATTTTTGCTTATTGGTATTGGTATATGGGCCGTAATCCGGATTTATCTGCAACATAAGCACGGGAATCGTCCACATGCTCATTTCCATGCCACTCCTTACCTGTATGCGCATATGCATAAGCACTCACATGGTTTACATCCTGTCGTAGACACTGAACATCACGATGGCCATACGCATAGTCACAGCAGCCTTTTAGCGAAGGGGCATACTCATACCCATAATGTTGGACATTCTCATATGTTGGATTCTGATCATGGTCATGAGCATTTACAGGTAGCCAAAGTGAAACAAAATATTTTCACAGCCTTCTTTATTGGTGTTATCCATGGATTTGCCGGGTTCAGTCACCTGTTTGCTCTGCTGCCTTCTCTTGCGCTTCCTACCTTCTGGGCCTCGGCCATCTATATTATTGCCTTTGCTTCAGGTACAATACTTACCATGGTTCTTTTTGCCTTTATTCTGGGGTTAGTAGCTTTCAGATCAGTGGTGAAAGATAAGCAGGTATTTCTGAGGTGGTTCACTCTTTCGGGTGCTTTTCTTGCAATCGCAATCGGGGTTCTTTGGATTTTTAACCCATTCTAGGTTTTATACGATTCTCGTATTTCAGGAATGCTCGGTTAATATTCCTTAATATTACCTTTAATCTGCTCTTTTAAACAATGGAAGTGAAGTAAGTGCTGACAGAGTTTCTGAACCCAAGTCACCTTCCTTACTGAAAGCCCAAACAAACAGCGCTGTCAACGGATGGTCCCTGCGTATATTTTCAATGGCTTGAAGTGAAAGTTGTTTTGCAATTCCCTTTCTCCTGTATTCTTTTAATACCAGTGCTGAACAAAGGTATAAGGCCTGATATTTGACTTGGAGAGGAGTCAGTTCGAAAAGTTCTTTTTCGGAGATTTCATTTTCTATAAACCTGTACATTAACTCCAGTGTGGTTGGTATAAGTAAAATCCATGCTACCGGTCCTTTCCCGTCATCATATTCTGAAACGCTTGAAGGATGAATCATTAGTAATCGTTCCAGTACATCCTGATCAACATTGAGCTGGTCAGGATCATTCTTGGTGGCAAAGACTTCGTCAGCCAACTGTATCATTCGTTCAAGGTTGCTTAAGGCCATGAGATAAAATTTAAATTTTCAGAATAGTATGTGATATCGTGCTAAGCGGGTTCGCCTGCTCCTCAAACTTTTTAACTTGTTGGTCTTTGCGAAACTTCCTTTATCCGTTCCAATAGCAAATTTTAGGTATCAGAATTTTTTATACAGTTGTTACTGCTGCATATTTGTTTTGGGTTTAATTGGTATCCAGATTTCCTCTTCCGATTCAGGGTCATTGTTTTTATATTTCTCGCCCAGTATTTCAAAATGGGGACGGCTATCGGGATCGTAAACGGAAGCAGGCAGCCAGGTTCCGAAAATATAACGGAATATCTGTGGCCCGCCGGATGCAGTTCCTTTGTATAAAAAAACGGCATACAAGCCAGCCTCCAAAATATAGGTTTCCATAGCATCAGGAACATTGTCAAATCCTGCAACCTCAACAGCTGCCCATTTATCAAACAGTGCTTCGGGATCAAAATCTCTGAAATCAAATGATGGATCGTAAACCTGCATGGAGAACAAATCGCTTGTCAGACTGTCTTTTATTGTTTTACGCAATGGCATAAAACTCTGCCATAGTTGTACGGTTTTGTTTTCGGATATCGACATTTTAACCCGCTTCCCAACCAGTTTTGTTTCTGACAGAGTTTCAATTCGTGGTTTCATATGAAAGTGAGGAGTTTTGATATTTGCCATTTATGTTCCAATCAGGTTTCTCAAAATAAAATTGATCATTTCATTGCTTCGTTATAGTATTGCTGCAGTAAGTGTTCCTTGTTTTGTGCTTCCG
>CAIJPI010000155.1 GCA_903822525.1 uncultured Bacteroidales bacterium
CTCAAGAACGGACTTTACTGAAAGTATAACCGAATACTGTTCTTTTGAAAAGGATAAAATTCAGGTGTTTCAGGCTTTTGCTGAGAGGTAGTTAACATTCAGAAAAGCTAATATTCAAAAGCGCTTAACGCAGTTTATCAAGCCTGTTCATTCCCTCAACGGCTTTAGGATCGTTTACATTAAGTTTGAGAACCTGCTGATAATCATTTCCGGCTTTTTCCTTGTCTTTTAATAGTTCATAGCAATATCCTCTGTTGTACCAGGCATCGGTATATCGGGAATCCAGAGCAATGGCTTTTGAGAAATATGTAACACCTTCGGCATATTTATTCAGATATACGAGGTTAACATATCCAATATTATAAAAAGCAAGTTTATTAGAAGGATCAAGTTTATTAATTGTTTCATATGCCAGTATGGCTTTTTGAGGCTGATCATTTTCCTGGTAAAGCAAGCCTAAATTGTACAAGGCTTCAGTGCTCTGAGGATTAGCTTTTACTGCGCTCTTAAAATATTCGATTGACATTTTCTGATCTTTTTTCTCCCAGATATATCCCAACTGCATCAGTGCATCGAAGTGTGCCTGGTTAATGGTTACAGAGCGCTGAAAGCTTTCAATCGCCAGATCCATTTTATCATTTTCCATCAATGCCATACCTTTAAGGTAATAAGCATCTGCCTGGTTCGGATCAATTTCAATAGTTTTCTGTACTGAAGCGGCGCAATTCTCATAATCTTTCATAATGAGGTATAACTTGGCTTTCTTCAGGTGCACTGCTGCATTATTCTGATCAAATTTCAGCACCTGGTTTAATGCATCCAGCGATTCCTGTGGTTTGCCCATCAGCAGGTATATTCCTGAGAGGCCGGTATAAGCCTTTACGTTTTTCGGATCGAGTTCAATTGCCTTGTTTATATCTGCCAGTGCATTATTAAATAATTCGCGCCTCACATAATATTCTGACCTCTGGGTATAAAGAACAGCATTCTTCGCATCTTTCTCAATTGCGGCATTCAAAGCTGAAAGTTCCTGTGGCACCGAATCATTTGCAGACCCGCCGAATTTCGACCCTGATTTATTGCACGAAAGAAACGAGGTTAGTAATGAGGCTGCAACAAGAAATAATAGGACTAATTTGCGCATACGGCTGAATTTGATTGCAAAAATAAAAACTCCGGCTGATTAAACCTCCGGAGTTTTAATTTTTATTGAATAATACTGATTTTCAATTACAACAAGCTTATTGATTCTGATTTTTCAATGTAGTTATGCTTTGAGGGCCTTTATCAGTTGTGTTTCTATTTCTTCACACAATTCAGGATTGTCGGCAAGTAACTTCTTAAGTGCATCGCGGCCCTGTCCTAATTTTGTTTCGCCATAGCTAAACCAGGATCCGCTTTTTTTGATAATATTTTTTTCAACTCCCAGGTCAATGATTTCACCATAGCGGGAAATTCCTTCTCCATAAATGATATCGAATTCAGCCTGTCGGAATGGAGGTGCTACCTTATTCTTAACAACCTTAACTTTCACCCTGTTACCAATGGCAACATCACCGTCTTTTATCTGGGTCTGGCGACGGATATCAATGCGCACCGATGCATAGAATTTTAATGCATTACCTCCTGTGGTTGTTTCAGGATTACCAAACATGACTCCAATTTTTTCGCGCAACTGGTTGATAAAAATACAGCAACAACCGGTTTTACTGATCGTTGAAGTGAGTTTACGCAATGCCTGCGACATCAGCCTGGCTTGCAATCCCATTTTGGAGTCCCCCATTTCGCCTTCAATTTCGGAACGAGGCGTTAATGCTGCAACAGAGTCAATAACTATCACATCAATTGCACCCGAGCGGATCAGGTTTTCGGTAATTTCGAGAGCCTGTTCGCCATTATCGGGTTGCGAAATAAGCAGGTTTTCGATATCCACACCGAGTTTTTGAGCATAGTACCTGTCGAAAGCATGCTCAGCATCAATAAAGGCAGCTATTCCGCCTTTTTTTTGCGACTGGGCAATTACATGCAGAGCTAGTGTGGTTTTACCAGAGGATTCGGGCCCATATATTTCAATGACCCTGCCTTTTGGGAATCCACCCACACCTAAAGCGATATCAAGACCTAGTGATCCTGATGATATTGCAGGCAAATCTTCAATAGCCTGGTCACCCAGCTTCATGATGGTGCCTTTTCCGTATGTTTTTTCGAGCTTATCCATTGTAAGCTTCAGAACGTTCAGTTTTTCCTGATTGGTATCTTCCTTTGCCATCTTAATTTAATTTTTCATTAATGAGCAAATTTACTCTGTTTGGAATTGAAACAAAAATATAGTTTGGGTTTAAAAGAGTATTTTATTAACAAATATATTTATCAGCACAAATACAATAATCCATTGAGATTCAGTCAATATTGAAGATTTCAATAAACAGGAAATCACTAAAGGATCTGTTCAGTATGATTTTTAGTATCTACCTTAGTGATTACCTTTTCAATCAGGCCAGATTCGTCGATTACAAAGGTAGTACGTAAAACGCCATCATAACTTTTACCCATGAATTTTTTAGGTCCCCAGACTCCATAGGACTGAATAATTTCCTTCTCTGTATCAGGCAATAATGAAAAAGGAAGATCAAACTTTTCGGCAAATTTTACATGGGATGTGGGTGCATCAGGGCTTACACCAATAATAACATAACCATTGTTCATCAGGTCTGTATAATTGTCGCGAAGATTACATGCTTCAACCGTACATCCGGGGGTATTATCTTTTGGATAAAAGTAAAGAACAACTTTTTTCCCTTTTAATGAGTTTAAGGATATTTCTTTCCCATGTTGATCGATAGCAGTGAATAAAGGAGCAGTTTCACCTGGCTTTAAAGTTATCATGATTTTGTATGTTTAATTTGTTCAACTTATAAACTAAAATAGTAAACAGAAATGCTTTAAAATAGTTCAGTTCCAGAATTTGCTAATCAATGACTACTTAACCAATGCTATTGAATGCTTTGTGTAATACCTGCAAAGCTCGTTTAATCCACATTCATTGCATTTTGGCTTTCTTGCCTGGCAAACATACCGTCCGTGCAAAATCAGCCAGTGATGCGCAATAGAGAGTTTTTCTTCAGGAATATGTTTCACAAGCTGTTTCTCAGTTTCAAGCGGTGTACGCGAATTTGTTGTCAGGCCAATTCTGTCCGAGACCCGGAATACATGTGTATCAACTGCCATAGCCGGCAGGTTAAACACAACAGAAGCAATTACATTGGCTGTTTTCCGACCAACCCCGGGTAATTTTTGCATTTCCTCAATATCCGAAGGAACTACACCATTGAATTCATTCACCAGCATACGAGCCATACCAAGAAGGTTTTTGGCTTTGTTATTGGGGTAGGAGCAACTTTTTATTAATTCGTACACCTGCTCCTCCGAAGCCATTGAAAGGGATTCAGCGTCAGGAAAAACAGTATAAAAAGGAGGCGTTATTATATTTACACGCTTATCAGTGCACTGTGCCGATAATATAACTGCTACAAGCAGTTGATAAGGCGATTGGTAAACCAATTCGGTTTCAGCAACAGGCATATTGAGTTCAAAAAACCTGATAACTGCCTTGTAGCGTTCCTTTATTGATAGGGATTTTTGCATATTTATTTAAAATCCTAATGATAAACTCCTGGTTCATTGCAAAAAAAAATCCCGCCGGAAGCGGGATATGATTGTTAAACTTTTGCCCGGCTAATTAGTTAAGTACTATGCAACAGGTTTTAAAATCAGAACAATGTATAACCTGTAATGCTTTTGAATAACTTATCAGCATCTTCACGGATTGTGGGCCTGGAGTGAGCTCAAGTGAATTTTTCCTGAGTGCTTTACGCGAAGAATCGGATGTGAGTGTAGAGATTTTTATCATTTATTGGATTTTGTTAAACTTAATACCCAAAAAACGCCAGAATCTCCCTCTTATTGTACTCAGATAAAAATATTTTGAATTAAACGCTCAGTATGATTTCTTTGCTGTCGATAAGTTTTCGCAGGTTAATAAGAGCATAGCGCATACGGCCCAACGCAGTATTGATACTCACATCAGTCTGTTCGGCAATATCTTTAAAACTCATATCGCTGTAATGTCGCAGAAGCAAAACTTCACGCTGCTCTTCAGGAAGATAATCGATAAGTTTGCGAACGTCTTCGTATATCTGATCCACAATCATCTTGTCTTCAATGGAATCATCCACAATCCGGAGGTTATCGAAAATATCGCCATCTTCAGAATTATTATCAACAACCGGCAATCGCTTTGCTTTGCGGTAATGATCAATAATAAGATTATGAGAAATACGCATTACCCATTGAATAAATTTTCCTTCTTCTTTATAAATACCCGAACGAAGCGTATTTATAACTTTAATAAAGGCATCCTGAAAAATGTCA
>CAIJPI010000156.1 GCA_903822525.1 uncultured Bacteroidales bacterium
GACATACTAATACCGGGGCTTGGGTATCTAAAACAATAACAGTTTGCGTGCATGTTGCTGTGTGCCCGTTTACGTCGGTAACAGTCCAGGTTACAGTTGTTGATCCTACAGGAAATTGAACAGGTGCATTATTTGTAACTGAAGCAACACCGCAATTGTCATTCGTAATTGCTGACCCAAGAATTATCCCTGTTGCGTATGTCTGTCCGATAATGGCGTTAACCATAACTGTTGGGGGGCAGATAATAGTTGGGGGTTGATTATCAATAACAGTAACGATTTGTGTGGATGTAGCTGTCAGGCCACTTAAATCAGTTGCAGTCCAGATTACAGTTGTGGAACCTACAGGAAATTGAGCAGGTGCATTGTTGCTGACAGACGCAATTCCACAATTATCTGAGGTTACAGGCGACCCAAGTGAAACGGAACTTGCATAACATTTTCCCGGATCAGCATTTACTGTTATATTGCCCGGTCCTGAAATCGTAGGATTCTGACTGTCGGTAACCGTAAAGGTTGCAGAGCAGTTTGCAGTATGTCCGGTTGCATCTGTAACAGTAATAGTAACTGTGGTTACACCGGTTGCAACGAGTGTGCCAGCTATTGGGGACTGTGTGATAACCAGAGACGAAACTGAAGTACAATTGTCAGTAGCAGTTATATGTGAGGTAAAATCTGGTACAACAGCCTGGCAGTTTGAATTTGCACTTGCCGTAACAGCTGGCGCACACGTTAAAATTACAGGAGCTGTTGCATCAGTGACCGTGAAAGTAGTATTACAAACAACTGAATTATTGGCTGCATCTTTCACTGTTATAATTACAGGTGTTATACCTGTCGATACCAGGGTGCCGGCAGCAGGAATTTGTGTGATCGATAAGTTTACTACTAAAGTACAATTATCAGTTGCACTTATAAGAGCAGTATAGTCAGGAACACTAGCCTGGCAATTTGAATTCGCGTTGGCCGACTGATTAGGTGGACATGTTACCAGTGTTGGTGGAGTAATATCAGGGACAGTTCCAACTATAACTATAGTATTTTTTGTACAACCGTTCTGATCCTGTGCTGTTATTGTATAGGACTGAGCTGTGAGATTGTTAAATGTGCCTGAAGGGGTTTGAGTACCTGTATTTGGGACTATCGAATAGTTTATCGTACCTGTTCCTCCTGTTGCACTGATAATGATCTGGCCATTATTTCCACCTGTACAGCTTACATTCGTAACTGAAGATGATCCAAATGCTATCGCTGATGGCCCTGTAACTGCAAGGGTATTTGTTATTAAGCTACAGTTGTTTGCATCTTTAACTGTTACAGTATAAGGAGAACCTGTGCCATTTACTGTAAAAGTGCTGGCTGACTGGTATGTTCCTCCATTCAGACTGTATTGCAGTGCACCGGTTCCTCCGCTTGCAGTTACAGTTATAACTGTCGAGCCTCCGTTACAAGCTATATTTCCTGAAGATATCGAAGCTGTTATAGCCGTTGGTACCGATACAGTAACTTCAGCACATGCTGAACTTCCGCAACCGTTAGTCCATCGGGCAAAATAATGTGTGCTTTCAGTCGGCGAAGCAATTGATAAGTTATTGCCTGTGCCGATTACAGAGCTGCCGCAACTTCCGGCAAACCATTCCAATGTTGTACCTGAGCCTCCTGTAGCAGTAAGGATAATATTTCCGTTGTCATCGTTACACACTATCTGCCTGTTAACTGATACTGATGCCGGAGCAAATGCCAAAGGAAGAACAGTCAAAATAACGTTATCAGTTGAAGCACACTGACCGCTTGCGCTTGTTGTGGTAAGAGTATATTCGGTTGTAACAGAAGGTGAAGCAATAGGGTTCGCAATATTTGAGAAATTCAGTCCTGTTGTGGGAGTCCAGCTATAAATAACTCCGCCACCACCAGCTAACTGAGCGCTTCCGCCTGCGCAGATTGATACGTCAGTGCCAGCATTTGCAACAATAGGTGAAGGATTTCCTATAGTAGCGTTTCCGCTAATATTTGCGTGACAGCTTCCAGGCTCCTGGATTGTTACGGTGTATGTACCGGCAGCAAGTCCGGAGAATGAATTAAGACTTTGCCAGGTCGTACCACCATTTATTGAAAAAAGATAACTGCCCGAACCGCCTGAAACATTTGCTACAATAGTGCCATTACTTTGGTTATTGCATTGTGCATTTGTCGCTGAAATCGAATTTATTACAACCTGCTCATAAATATTTATCGTTTGAGTTACATACACAACAGTTGCAGCACATGGACAACTGCTTGCTGTTTTTATAATTAAAGTTTCTCCATTATCGGATATGCCATCCGAAATTGCAGTATACGGAATATCAATGAAAGATGTATTCGCAGGAATCGTTACTTGTGTTGGGAAAGGCTGATTGCCTGTTGTTTGAATATCAACTCCGTTTGTAAAGGTTCCTGACAGGATCAGACTTAATGTAATAGGCTGTGATATATCAGGATTCGTGCGTTGGATTCTGAACTTATTATTACATCCTTCAAACACATTGTTCTGACCTTCAATAAAGTTTCCGAAATTGACCAGGTTCAGGTTTTCTGAATTAAAACTCCTGGCTCCAAGAAAAACGCCTGCATCCCATCTCTGATCTGAAGCATCAGCAACAGCCATGCGTATGCGGTATGTTGAACATGGACTGACAGTATATGTTGCAGTAAGCACTACCGTACTACCGTCATATTGCATGGTTGTAGTATTTGCAGGGTAATCAACATAATACTGCGCGTTCTCAGCAGCGAATGCTGCATTGTTAATATTAGTGCCTGCAGGATGTATGGTATTTACTGATACGGGAATGTTTCCCGGTATGGTTGCAAGGTTAACAGAATTATTTGTATAGCTGCCTGATATAGCAGGACCACTTAGAAAAAATCCGAAAGCATCATTGTATTGTGTCTCACAGTATTCAAGATACTCTTCCGACGAAAAAACATACGTAAATTCCACTGTATTTCCTGATGGTACAAAGTCAAATTCCAAAACTGCAGCATCATACATTGTTTTTCCTGTAATGCTAGCCAAGTCTGGATCCGATGCTGTTGAAACCATCTGATCCGATTTGCTTCCGGTATTATTAGGGCCCATGGCCGAAGATGCTTTCCCGGTCGTTAAAACAATTCCTTCGGTTAATGGAAAAGTTGATGATGCTTTGTTGAAATACGCCATCTGACGATCGCCGGCTGTTGCCGACCATGAATGATTGGTCCAGTTCCAGCTACTTCCGCTTTTAACATAGTAGCCAAAACGGACATTAGTGGCAGTGATACATCCCGTAATCAGGACATTCTGCACTAGTTGTGAGGCTGTATAAGCGTTGTAAACCGTGTTTTCAGCAACTGCAATGGAACCTGCCGGAGCATCCATGTTAATCCCGTTGTTAGCAGAAATACTGCTGATTGACATCGGTGGGTATTTCCGGCCCGGCTCAATACTGTTTTCCTCTTTGACCTGCGCTGAAAGAGCAAGTGAATTTAAAAAGAGTACTGTGATAATTCCCAGGGTAATTAAAGTAAATTTTTTCATGTGAAAGAGTTTTAAAATCTTGTAACAGACTCTTTGTTATTTGTTGACAATTAAAGACTTATGCGCTGACAGAATATGACATTTAGCATATCTGCAGCGTTGATAGGAAAAGAAGGCTGAATGAAAATGACGAAAAGGGATCAGGAAAATACTAATGGATACTGATAGAAATGATGAAACAAAGGAAGTATAAATGAAATTATACTCTTGTCCTGATTTGGGAAAAAGGATAGAATTTAAGCCAAGAATAAACAAGTAAACGATGAAGAGGAGCTTAGTCATACTATGTTGATATTTAGTGTTATACAAGGTTTTGTAAAGTGGTTTTGAAAAATCAAATTGGTTTTTGGACTTTGGATGGTATAGAAATTGAAATTATCATGCCAAAATTGGTAAGTATCAGATAGATAGATGAGTATGGATAATACTATTTTTCCAATAAGGATTATTGTCCCAATTTGGTAAATGTGTTTTATTGCGGGAAAGAGGGTTCAATTCTGAGCAAAAAAAAACTCCGGTCATCCCGGAGTTTTTTGAAATTATAAAAATAACATTGGATTTACACTTGCCTAGCTCTGTCAGGCTGTCTGAAACTTTTTTAAATAGGGTCCTCCATCGCTGCATCAAGCAGTTCGCTTATAGTGGTTATTAAAAGCCCTACTGAAGTATCAGCTGCACCATAATAAATTTTCACTTCACTCGATTCCAGAGCAAAATCTTCATCGTCAAACTCTTCAACGACCATTCCGCTTGGAAAGGTTACATTTGGGACCTGCCCGGCAACTTCCCATATTTCCCTGGGCTCAAGTATGTTGCAACGGCATCGTCCAATAACTTTAGATGGATCATTTAAGTCGAGAAGCATAACACCTCCCTGGTATATATTGGAACTTCCAAAATGCCCGGCTACGCCATGATATACATGCAGCCAGCCTTTACGGGTCTTTACCGGTGGCGGCCCCGAACCAATATACTCATCCCAGTAATGAAAACGCCCATCGATTAAGGGTGCTGTTGGAGTCCAATCAATAAGGTTGTCTGATTCACTCAACCAGATAGTGCTTCCTGATGTTGGTCCACCCGAATGACGGGCTTTGTTAGGCCTGTCCATCCTGAAATATTTTCCATTTATTTTTTCAGGGAAAAGAACCCCGTTCCTGATATCTTCATTGGATGTTATCCCTAGAAATTCAAATGAATTAAAGTCATCGGTTACTCCTAATCCCAATTGACAACCATCCTGCATATCCATAGCAAACATGATATAAAACCGACCATCAATGCGGGTAATCCGGGCATCATAAATGTGAAAAATCCTGCCTGTAACTTTCTCGATTCCTTTAAAGTTGACAATTTTGTTCTCAACTGTAAAATTCACACCGTCAGGACTTTCGGCCATCACCAGAAACGTTTCTCTCGATCGGCTCTGAACCCTGAGCATCAGCCGGTATGTGTCCCCGTCCTTTATGGCACCGGGATTGAAAACACTGGTAACATCCACTAATTCAGGCGGAATAGGAGGGATGTCAGATCGGGTTAATATCGGATTAATTTGATGTCTCTTCATAGAAAATTATATTTTCGAATTAATTCAAGCAGTAGGTACACTACTTCATTCTCAACCCATAATTACTTTTACCTTACAAATGCTTTCATTCGACACAGGAAGAATATTCCCGGTAATTGATATTCCATTTATCTGAATTTCTTTCACTCCCTTCTGAAATCCTCCGCTGTTGTCAACTTCAATTAAATACCGCGTTCCACGGTATACCCTTTCAGCAGAATAGCTCTTCCAGTGGGATGGGATGGCAGGGTCAATGATCAACCCGTTATAGGTTGGTCGTATGCCAAGCATATAATCGTAGCTTATACGGTACATCCATGCAGCCGACCCTGTCTGCCACGAATGACTCGCCCGCCCGGGTGAAGAATGCTCATTGCTGGTAATATATTGTGAATATACATAGGGCTCAGCAACAAAGATATCGCTGTCGATGCGGTTAGGGAGCATTTTTTTGAAATAGGCAAAAGCCTTGTTGCTTCGGCCCAGCATAGTTTCTGCCTGAATAACCCAGGTGGTAGGATGACAAAAAACTGCTCCGTTTTCTTTCTTCCCCCATACACAGCGGGTCACCAGTCCAATATTCGGATCGATCTCGCGCCAGGCAGGAGTACATTTTTTGGGGCCCTCAGGTGAGTCGAGGTAGCGACTTACGCTATCCATAGCAGCAATATTCCGCTCCCGATCGGGGAAGCCTGCAATTACAGGCCAAATCTGAGTATTCAGGAATATCTTGCCATACGTATTCTCTTTGGACCCAACCTTGCAGTTGTTTTCACCAAAAGCCCGTATATACCATTCCCCATCCCAGCAGTTATCATCAACATTCTTATACAGTGCATCGCGAACAGCCGAAACAGCTTCCAACTCTGCACTTTTGCCCAGTTGACCCAGTAATTCAGCAAAAAGGTTGAGCATGGCTGCATAAAACATTCCTCCCCAAACACTTTCGCCTCCCTCGTCGCCTCCTATATAATCAAGTGTATCGTTCCAGTCGCCGCGACCAAAAACAGGTAAGCCATGCTTTCCCAGATTGTTGGCGGCATAGCTGACAACGGCAAGCATATGCTCGAGTATAGTCCCTGACCTGCCGTCTTCAATAAAAGGCTGAACATCATCCAGTAGCCTGAAATCACCGGTCTCCTTCACATATTCGGTAACAGCTAAAATGAACCACAAGGGGTCATCACAATGGTACGTGAATTCACCCTGCCCGTCACCATGGAAATGATGGTAAACTTTACCATCCGTGCGCATCTGCCTGGCAAGTAGCTGTATCCGCTCTTTGGCCTTTCCCGGGTTCGAAATGGTTACGGCAATGGTATCCTGCGCTGTATCCCGAAAACCGAAACCGCGCCCTATTCCCCAGTAATAAAAGCTGATTACCCGACCTACATCAAAAGCTACTTTTGCCTGGTAAGGCAGCCAGAAGCGCATAAAGGTATTTACATCCTCATCAGGAGTGTTAGCCGTAGTAAAGGCAAAATAGTCGTTCCAGTGCTTTTGTATTTCCTTAAAAGCCAGGTCAACCATAATCGGATCCTTGTATTTGCTTACTCTTGCTTGTTTCAAGGCATCAAAATTCACTTTTTCAATTACACCGAGGGAGAAAATAAGGTCGGTGCTTTCGCCGGGTTCGAGTTCAATATCTACCTGCAATGCGCTCACTACGTTGCCAAAATCAGTATCCTGGCTCGAAAGTGTGCTTTTTTCAATACTCTCAGGGTTGTTCTCATTCCGGTACAGCCCAAGGAAGCGTTCGCGAACCGTTTCGAAAGCCGTAACAGGCTTATTAACAGTGAAAAAAGTCCACTGATCCCATTCCTTGTTTTCCTGTTGCTGCGTTCCTTTTGTTTGTGTGACCCAATACGTTTTTGTTGAGAACAAAGCATTGTGTTTTTCATCGAAATAGGAACGGTTGAAATGCTGGTCATCACATTGATTGATCAGATCAACCAAGGCATGTCCCAGAGCAAGTTCAACATAACCGTATACTGAAAGCTTCCGGGTTTTCCCGCTTTTGTTTGTCAGTATGGTATTCCAGATTTCCTGATCATCCTGCTGAGGGACGAAGAACTGAACTGTGCTCTCAATTCCGCTTACGATTGCTTCGGCGCGTGTATACCCAAAACCATGAGCTACCTTATAAGCTTCGGGCGATTTGCCCACAGGCTGCCATGTGAGACTCCATATTTCTCCTGTTTCGCGGTCTTTTACGTATATGTATTTCCCGGGCCGGTCAGGTGGAACCTCATTAATCCGATAGCGTGTAATCCGGCCATGAAGCGGGCTTTTATAATAACTGATGCCGCCTCCGTTGTTCGAAATGGTCGAAAAATACCGCCCGTTATAAATATAGTTAATCCAGGGACTTGGTGTTTTAGGATTAGTAATAATATACTCTTTTCCGTCTTCTGAAAAATGTCCGTAATTCATTCGCTGGTGATTTTTTAATACAAATAGCTTTTCTGAAAACTGATTTCTTCTGAAATCGAATAAAGGAATGCTGTTCTGAAAAACATATAAAGCTAAGTAGTTCTTACTTTAACTATTTTTCAGACCTGTTTTTCCTCATGCTCAACAAATCCATCATCCTTATGATCTCTGATATTATGCCTGAGTGCGTGTATCATTTCAAAAAGATTTTTCAGACCGCCGATAGTAAACCAAACAGTAACTATGATTGATGCACCTAAGAAAAGGTAGGTATATACCTGCCAGAAAGTCATCCACTGATCATTAGTAAATGGTTTTACAAAGAAATAGAATAAGGTGCCTATCACAAATACAATTACCCAGCCGGCTGTCCAGCCTGTTGTAGCCCAGTAGATGGCTTTGTCGCCACGTGTAAATTCTTTGGTAGGAGCCAATACTTTCCAGCCTTTTACAACTTCATCACTTCCACTTACCGAATCACCTTTAACAGCATAAATTCCCCTGTGTAAAAGTTTATCCAGGTCGAAGGCTTTTCTTGGTGTTAACAGTGAGACTACAAAATATACAACCGAAGCTAGTACCATAGCCATAAACCAGCCCCATTGTCCGTTTATCGGGTACCCGGGAATATATTGTTTAAGGAGAATGTTGAGCCCTGCGGTAATGGCACCGGTGATCATGGCCGCCCAGGCTGCAGGCGTTGTCCCTTTTTTCCAGTATAAGCCACCTATTATAGCCGCTCCTGAACCTCCGACAAATATGGCTCCCGAAATATTCAGAAAAAGGAATACCTTTTCGGTTTGCTGAAATACAATGCTAAGAATGAAAATGGTAATTCCCACTCCTAAGATTGACAATTTCAGGTATTTCAGATGTTCTTTTGGCTCAAATGCTTTTTTACGTATCGGCATCACCACATCCTGTATAAAAATGCTGCCCCATGAGTGCATATACGTATTATGGCAGGTGATTGCGGCTGCCAGCATGATGGCTGCGAAAGCCCCTTTCAGACCGACAGGCAGCAGATAATTAAGTACCATCGGTACACGGAGCTGGCTTTGATCGGCGGGTGCAAAACCCGACAGCATTGCATTTATACTGTCAGCGATAGCTTTATAGTTCTCGTGATGAAAAACCGTGTATGCAATAATAGGAACGATCATCAGGAATAAGCCCCACTGAGGAACAAGCCTCCAGTTGGTAAGTACATCGGCCATTTTTGCTTCGTGTGCACTTTTGGCAGCAATATTAAAAGATGAATTACCCTGCCACGACAATTTTGTATAGATAAGACCGAACATCCCGATAAAAAAGAACCAGGGATTAAAGTCCTGAACCTCACTTGCATCAAAAGGATTAATAAGCGATTTGCCGGCAGGTGCAGCTTTAACTGCTTCTCCAATGTCGGTCCATCCGACTTTGTAAAGCAAAAGGATGACAATAATTACAAAAACGATATTTACAAACACCCCCTGAATGAAATCAGTAAACATAACAGCTATATGTCCGCCGGTAAAAATAAAATACAATGGTACAAGCACCATAACAGCCGTTGTAAGAATATAAGTTACAGAGTAGCTGCCCAGGTGACCGATTTCAGGAATTCCGCAGAAGTAAATGAAAAATTTCGCACTCACAGCAGGAAAAATAATCATATTCACTATTCCCGACAGGAAAGCCAGTATCCCTGCAAAGATGCGGAACGACCTGCTGTACCTCATTTCGAAAAACTGTGCCATGGTAAGCGCCCGCGTCTGCCTGAAACGGTATACCACCCATCCTGTAACACTGATGGTAACAAGAATAACCGCAGTGGGCATTTCCCACCATCGTGAATTGAACCCAGCGTTGAAATTCTGCTCCAATGCTCCTACAACGGTTATTGCGCCAAGAGCGGCTGTTCCATGAAACATCGAAATGATGTAACGTCCTCCGGTTCGGCCGGTTGCCAGAAAATCGCTGACACTTTTCATCAGGGTTTTACTCAGGAAAACCATTCCGAGCATAAGTATAAAGAGGGCAATAATGATGCTCCAGTCAAACCAGGTTAAATTCATTGGGTATCAGGTTTGTATATTGATTTATAAATGAATGGATTGCATGCAAGGCTGTTCAGATTTTAAAGATATTCCTTTTCGCTTTTGCATTGAAATTATTTATACTAATTACGGTATTAATTCCTGTTTGAGAATTTCCAGACCGTTTTCGATTTGTACTGATCACCAGGTCGGAGAATAACAGTTGGAAACTCAGGATGGTTCATGGAGTCAGGAAAGTGCTGGGTTTCGAGGCAGAAAGCCGAATGCTGCAAATGCGGTTTCCCCGATTTTCCTTTCAGGGATCCATCAAACCAATTTGAAGTATACAACTGAACTCCCGGCTCAGTGGTGTATACAGCAAGTTCCCGGCCTGATTCGGAGTCATAAACCTGAGCCGCTAACATAAGATTTCCCGATTGGTTGCGCAATACAAAGTTATTGTCATATCCTTTATAAAGATCAAGTATCCGTTCTCCAATTTCATGAGGTTGTGTGAAGTCAAAAGGCGTTCCTGTAACAGATGCAAATTCGCCAGTAGGTATACTGTTACTGTCAGTTACGGTAAACGTATCAGCAAATAAAAGGAGTTCATGCGAATAAATATCACCCGACCCTTCACCACTCAGATTGAAATATGCATGATTGGTTAAATTAACGGGAGTTGCTTTATCGGTAGTGGCAATAAAAGAGATTCCAAATTCATTTTTATTATTAAGTGAGTAAATAGCTTTAATCAATATGTTTCCCGGAAATCCTTCTTCCCCGTCCACGCTCAGGTATTCAAGTTCCAGGCAAACCTCATCTAATAGTTCAACAGGTTCAGCTTTCCACAACTTTTGATGAAACCCTTTAAATCCTCCATGAAGCTGAAATTTCCCGTGATTGGCAGATACGTTATACTCAATGCCATCGATGCTGAAACGGGCATCGGCAATACGGTTGCAGGTGCGACCTACGATACAGTTAAAATAATATGGGTTTTCAATCCATTCAGCCCATGTGCGCATGCCCAGCACCACATCTGCAGGCGTGCCTGATTTATCCGGAACGATAAATGAAAGTATGGTACCCCCGTAATTTGTGATTTTTACAATCAGCCCATTCTCGTTTTCCAGGGTATATAATAATGCCTCGTTTCCATCAGGCAGAAAACCAAAATGCTCACTCGATATTTTCATTTCTCGTACTTTATTTCTAACAGGTCAGATGGAATTATACGCAACTAAAATAAATTTAAAGTATCCATGCAAATGCTTGATTGAATTCTTCAGTCATACTGTTTGGTTCAATAGAGCTTAACTTTCTTTAATATAGTATTTTAGCGAAATCTGAGCTGACACAGACATTACCTGAATAACTGTTCTTTATTCAGCAAATATAGTAAATTTGTGTACTCATTTCTTGGGGTTTATTGCATAATATTTAAATAGTTCTAGCACCTTTGTAAAATAAATACGAAACATAATGTATAAAACTAAGGCTTCCAGTGTCATAAAATTTCAACTCATTGCTCTCTTTATATTGATTCTGATTTTGAGAGTTCAGAGTCAGACTGACGTAGTTAATAAAGATTTACCATTTATGAACGCTGATTTGCCTTTACAGGAAAGAGTTGATGATCTGGTTTCGCGCCTTACGCCTGAGGAAAAAATCCTTCAGATGCAGCATACTTCTCCTTCCATTCTGAGGCTTGGCATTCCTCAATATAACTGGTGGAACGAATGCCTGCATGGCGTTGCCCGAAATGGCATCGCAACCGTTTTTCCGCAAGCCATCGGAATGGCCGCTACCTTTAATCCTGAGTTGGTATGCCGCGAAGCCGATATAATTTCAACCGAAGCCAGGGCCAAATATTATGAAGCTGTCAGTAAAAACAGCCGTGAAATATACCAGGGATTAACTTTCTGGTCGCCCAACATAAATATTTTCCGCGATCCGCGCTGGGGAAGGGGGCAGGAAACCTACGGCGAAGATCCTTTTCTGACTGCACAAACAGGAATAGCCTTTGTAAAGGGTCTGCAGGGTAACGATCCTGATTATTTCAAAGTTATTGCAACAGCCAAGCATTTTGCTGTACACAGCGGACCCGAATCGCAGCGACATAAGTTTGACGCATGGGTGAGTGAAAGTGATCTATACGATACGTATCTTCCGGCTTTCGAGGCATTGGTGCGTGAAGCTAAGGTATATTCGGTAATGGGAGCATATAACCGTTTGTATTCCATTCCATGTTGTGCGAGCGATTTCCTCCTCAATCGTACACTGCGTCAAACATGGGGTTTTAAAGGCTATGTTGTTTCCGATTGCTGGGCAGTTTCTGATATATATACCTTTCATAATGTCGTTCCTGATGCTGCAAAGGCTGCTACTCTGGCTCTAAAAGCTGGCTGTGACCTTGTTTGCGGTGTTGAATATGGACAATTGTCGGAGGCATTGAAACTGGGATATATTTCGGAAAAAGAACTGGATGTACCTGTAAAGCGCTTGTTCGAAGCGCGTTTCCGTCTTGGTTTGTTCGATCCTCCCGTAAAAGTGAAATACTCATCAATACCGGCTAATGCTTACGATACAGAAGAGCATCGCAGCCTGGCAAGAGAAGCAGCCCGACAAAGTATAGTGTTACTAACGAATGAAAATTCAACTCTTCCTTTATCTCACAAAACTAAAAATATAGCTGTAATCGGCCCATATGCGAATGATACTTCAGTACTGCTGGGAAACTATAATGGGATTCCTTCGCGCCCGGTGACTATTCTGGATGGCATATGTAACAAAGTTTCAAGGAACAGCCGTGTGGTTTATTGCCTGGGAGCAGAAAAACCTGAAACGTATGCACGTCATGCCGGTACAGGGAATCCGGAAGCAAAGGCATTAATTGAAGAAGCACTCCAGGTTACCCGCAAGGCAGATGTTATTATTTTTGCAGGCGGAATTTCGCCCAACCTGGAAGGAGAAGAAATGGATGTGGAAGTCCCTGGTTTTCTGAAAGGCGACCGTACCACGCTCGATCTTCCTGAGAACCAGCTTGAGTTGCTTGAACTGTTAAAAAAGACTGGAAAACCGGTTATACTGGTACTCACAAATGGGAGTGCGCTTTCGGTAAACCAAGCGGTACAAAATACACAGGCTGTTATCGAAGCCTGGTATCCGGGTGAAGAAGGCGGAAATGCGCTTGCAGATGTGATTTTTGGTGATTATAACCCTGCAGGAAGGTTACCTGTAACCTTCTACAAATCAGTAAACGACCTTCCTGCTTTTGATGATTATTCCATGAAAGGCAGGACGTACAGGTATTTTAATGGAGATGTTCTCTATCCTTTTGGGTATGGACTTAGTTATTCAACTTACAGGTATGAACAGGTTAAAACCAATCAGGCAGAGTATTCGAAAAATGACACGGTTTTCGTTTCAGTCAAAGTCAGCAATTCTGGCATGTATTCAGGTGATGAGGTAATACAGCTATATGTAAAACAACCTGAGAATAGTAAGGATCAACCCATAAAATCACTGGCAGCATTTGAGCGGGCTCACTTCGGGAAGGGTGAATCCAAGACTGTACTCCTGACTATACCGGTTTCCAGGCTCCGGCATTACAGTCCTGAAAACTCAGGATATGCGATCGCAGAAGGAAATTATCAACTGCTTATAGGCGCTTCATCCAGTGATATACGCTTAAAATCTGATATCATAATAAAATAGGATTTGTCAGCCTGCTACTTTTTGGGGTATGAATCTTTTCTTATATGAATGCATTTATAGGCAGCGGTATTTTACTTGCTTAATTTAACAAAGCAGCCAAGCATAAAAAAAACGCCATCTGGTTAAACCGATGGCGTTTTTATGTAGTATAAAACTTCTTATTAACCCTGAAGTTTAAAGTAGATAGGCATATTGAAAAGTACGCGAACCTGTTTTCCGTTTTGTTTTCCGGGATGCCATTTAGGCATCATTTTAACAACGCGTAATGCTTCTTCATCACAGCCTCCGCCTATTCCGCGAAGAATTTTTACATCTGTTACGTTACCTCTCGAGTCAACCACGAAAGAAACATAAACTGTACCCTGAATACCGTTTTCGGTTGCTTGCTGAGGATACACAATATTTTCGGCAAGGAATTTATTGCGTTCGCCTTCTCCACCGGGGAACGAAGGCATTTCTTCAACAATGGTGAATACCGGTTTTGTTTCTTCAACTTCGATAACTTCCTCTTTTACGTCTGATACAGCTACTTCTTCAACATCAACTGCAACATTTGCGGTCTGAGCCAGTTCATCCTGGTTAAAGATATCGGCATCTTCAACAACTTCTTCGGTAGTAACTACAGGAGCAACAAATTTTACTTTTTGCTCAAGAGCTGCAGGAGGAGGGGGTGGTGGGGGAGGAGGAGGAGGAGCTTCTTCTTTAGGCTTGTTCATATCCATGAATTCAGCATTTGCTTCTTTCTCGATGTATTTGGCCCTTTTCTGCGCATAATAACTCGAAACAAGGGGATAAGCTAAGCCGGCAAGTAAAATTGCAGTGGCAAGCAATAAAGCCTTGTTCATATTCCTATTATACAATTTACGCAAAATGTACGCTCCATAAGTTTTATTCCTGTGCTCAAAGACGATTTCGTCCATTGGAGCGGTATAAACTTTTTGCTTTGTCATTTTTGTGTTTTACTTTAAATGTGAACAACAACGTTTGTTAACAACGGGTCAATTACTTTGCAACCGGACTGGAACCCGTTGCAGTAGAGATCATCTGGAGTTCAACAGCTGAAATGTCAACAATTGCGTAATTAGCAACAGTTGTGATAGCCATTTCATCGATTATGTCAACAATGTTTTTGTATTTAGCCTTTTCATCGGCCTTGATCAGGATGATAGGCGCATTTTTATCAGATTTCTTTAACTCCTTGACTTTTCGGGTTAGAGTTGAATCTGCCATGACCTCTTCTCCTTTAATTACTTTATCCCTTAATTCCGTAACAGCTTTAAATACAATTTTATTGCGCTGTAACAGTATTTTACGGATACCATCTTTGCTGTAATCCGTTTTTATTAATTTAGGGAGTTCTAATTTTGGATCTGCAAGTCCA
>CAIJPI010000157.1 GCA_903822525.1 uncultured Bacteroidales bacterium
GCATGTGTTTTCGGAAACCGGAATGTTTGAAGTCAAAAATTAAGTGAGCTTCCTGGAGAAGGCTATTGGGCTTTATAACTCTTCTGAAGTATGAATTCCGTCTTTGTTTGATTTAGCCTGATTTTTTCACAAACTGCAGTTGAACATGGATGTTGCAGATTTACACTGATAATTACAAAAATCCGTGCAAATCCGTTCTATCTGTGTCATACGTGTTCTATTCCCGGAAGCTGATGAATTATTCAGCTTAGGTATATTTCCCGGATTTTGCCTCCTTCCCTATAATTTTCATTATTCTGACAGACAGTAGAATAAGGTATTCCGAAAGCTGATTTTGTGAACTTGTTAATTTGTTTTTCCTGAAACAGCATGAACATATTCAGTTTTTCTATAAGTTTGTACCTATGACTTTTGAACAGGTAAAGCAGATTCTGAAAACCAAAACAGTTGGAATTGCCGGTTGCGGCGGATTAGGATCCAATTGTGCGGTTTCGCTTGCACGGGTAGGGATTGGAAGGTTAGTACTTGCCGATTTCGACCTGGTTGAGGAAGGCAACCTGAACCGTCAGTTTTATTTCCACGATCAGATCGGCATGCTTAAAGTGGCCGCCATGAAGCAAAATCTGTTTCGCATTAACCCGGATGTAAGAGTAAATACCTTTGATATCCGTTTATGCCAGAGTGATATTATTGAAGTTTACTCAAAATGCGATGTGATTGTTGAAGCCTTCGATAAAGCTGAAATGAAACACATGATACTCGAAACCGTTCATAATTATATGCCCGATAAATACCTGGTTATGGGTGTAGGAATGGCCGGCTGGGGCGAAAATAACCTGATCAGGTCGCGGCAGTCCGATAAACTGATTATATGCGGCGATGAACTAAATGCCATTTCAAAAGATAATCCGCCACTGGCTCCAAGAGTTGGAGTGGTTGCAAATATGCAGGCAAATGCGGTTCTCGAAATTCTTTTAGGTACAAACGAACACCAGGTGCATTCCTGAAAATAGAATATGAAAGTTATACTTAATAATAAAGAAGAAGTCTTTGATGCCGACACCTTGACTATCAACGGCTTGCTGAAAATTAAAAAATTTACTTTTAAAATGCTGGTCATTAAAGTAAATGGACAGCTGATTAAAAAGAGTGATTACGATTTGGCAACCGTAAACGATGGTGATGATGTGATGGTTCTGCACCTGATCTCAGGGGGATAAACCGCACATTTCCTTATAAAAGGAACATCAAATTGGGAAGCAGATACATTTTCAGCATGCGCTGTATTGCGACCCAGGTATCAGAAAACACTAAAATTCCTTTTCTTTCCACCCGTAAATTACCAGCATCAGGCCGGTAACTTAAGGTCTCCCGATTCATGAAATAATTCCTTCCAACTCCCAGCTATCCTGAGTTTCCTTCCCATTTCAGGATATACTTCATAACCCTATCCTCGTTCGTGCTTATTCGTACCCCATTCGTGTCATTAGTGGACAAACTAACCC
>CAIJPI010000158.1 GCA_903822525.1 uncultured Bacteroidales bacterium
GCTCAGCAATTTCAGTCTGGGAACAGAAGGCACAAACTCGGGCGGGCGCTTCGGTATAGGATTAAATACATCCATTCAGAACCGGAATCTTTTCAGGGGCGCTGAAGTTCTGTCGCTGAAAGTAAGGACAAGCGCCGAAATACAGGGCAGTCTGAATAATCAGACCCAGGGATCGGACAAATATTTCCTGTTTTTCAATACGCTTGAGGGCGGTGCCGAAGCCAGCATCGATTTTCCCCGCCTGCTGATACCCTACCGGTCGCGATATCAGCAGAACATACAACAAGGCAGGACTTCGCTGAGTGCAGGAGCCGGTTTTGAATTCAGGCCCGATTACAGGCGAAAAATCCTGACGGCTGCATTTTCTTATAAATGGAACTCTGATGAACGCATCAGGCATATTTTTACCCCACTGGAGTTAAATTACATCAAAATTTCAACCAGCGAATCGTTTCAGCTGCATCTTGATACCCTGACAGACCCTCAGTACAAATCGCAGTACACCGATCACCTGCTGACGATGCTGCGTTACAGCATTATTATCAGCAACATGGGAATCACAAAAGCAAACAACCAGTTTTTCCTCAGGCTGAATGCCGAAACCTCTGGGAATGGTTTTTACCTTGTTGACAAGCTGGCCAAAATGACTGCAACAGAAACGGGGTACTATGAAAGGCTGGGTGTAAGGTATTCGCAGTATGCAAGGTTTGATTTCGACTACCGTAAATACTGGAAGCTGCGATTTGAAAATTCCCTGGCATTCCGGTTTATGGGAGGTGTCGCTCTTCCTTATGGAAATTCGGAATCGGTTCCTTTTGAAAAAAGTTATTGGCTTGGCGGAGCAAACGATATGCGGGGCTGGCGCTTGCGCTCGCTGGGACCGGGGGCATTTGTGGCCCCTAACCTGCGCTACGATAAAACAGGCGATATCATTTTGCAGTCAAGTCTTGAACACCGTTTCCCTATATACAGTTTCCTGCTTGGAAGCTTATTTGTTGATGCCGGCAATATTTGGCTGCGTGAAAAAAGCGAGGATTTTCCGGAAGGCGATTTTCAGCTTAAATCATTTTACAAACAGATAGCTATGGATGCCGGGCTTGGGCTCAGGTTCGATTTTTCGTTCTTTATATTCCGCCTCGATGCTGCAATACCTGTTCATAACCCTGCACTGGCCGGAAAATGGTTTAACCAGGAAGATTTTAAACTCAGAAATTCAATATTGAATTTCGGGATTGGGTATCCGTTCTAACAACTATTTTTGTTAAACAAACTCAGTATCTGTCTAAATTTTAAAACTGCAGTATTTTAACGAGATAATTGATCTATCTGCTGTCAGGTTGAGAATCTTGTCCTGAGCTGGCCGAAGGGAAGTCGCGAAATCCACCAAATCATGGATCACTTTCAAAAGCTGGGGAGTGGAGGAAAAGAAATATGAGCCGGGAACGAGATTATTTATTTTCCCCTCTAGGAATGAAGGAAAAGAAATATGAGCCGGGAACGAGATTATTTATTTGTCCCGTTAGGGACAATATGTTGGTAGAAAGGTATTGGTTATATTTGTAAAAAGTCCCGTTAGGGACGTTATATATTAAATCATGGCAAATACCTACACCCAGATTCATATACAAGCTGTCTTTGCAGTACAAAACAGAGAATGTATTATCCAAAATCCCTGGAAGGAAGAACTTTATAAATACATCAGTGGAATTATACAAAGTAACAATCACAAAATTTTATCTATTAACGGCATGCCTGATCATATCCATATTCTGTTCGGATTAAGAGCATCACAATCACTTGCTGATTTAATGCAAGATGTCAAAGGCAGTTCATCAAAATGGATCAACGACAAAAAGCTTATTCAGGGCAAGTTTTCTTGGCAGGAGGGATATGGGGCATTTTCCTACAGCAAATCCGAAGTACCAGCCATTATTCAATATATCATTAATCAAACGGATCACCACAAAAGAAAAACCTTTTCGGAAGAATATTATGATATTTTAAAGGAATTTGAGGTTGATTTTGATGACAGATATATCTTTAAACCTGTACAAATGGATTATACCGTACCTGACGGCACTTAGCCAAATGGGAAAATGGTTGCTACCAACCTCTTGTCCCTACGGGACAAATCAGGATGACGCTCCCTAATTATTAATTATGAACCCAAATCATCACTCAATATCAGCCTTAGCGTTGAATGGTTGCATTTCGACTTCGCTCAATATGACAGAAGTACAAGATTCTGACACCTTAAAGAAGTTTTTATAATTTTTTGACAGATACTAAAAACACGATAATTGATAACCGCATCAGAATTCAGCAATTGCATTTTCAGGGAGTTCCCCTACTCTCCTACTCCGGGTCAACAGGACCTTATAGGGAGGCTTGCTGAATTTATGGTTTCCGGTAAAAGCCAGTTTCCGCTGTTCCTGCTCGAAGGTTATGCAGGCACAGGCAAGACTACGGTTGTCAGCACCCTGGTAAAAGCCCTGCCAAAGGCAGGATATACAGCAGTATTGCTGGCACCTACGGGCCGAGCTGCGAAAGTGCTCTCGCTTTATGCCTCCATGCCCGCCTATACCATACACAAGCGTTTGTACAGGCCTGCTACAGATGCTGACGGGCATGTGAACTTCCAGGTGCTGCCAAATAAATCAGCACATACGCTTTTTATAGTCGATGAAGCTTCGATGATCCCTGACGACCGTCAATCGGACGGCAACAGTACTTTCCAGTCGCGTAACCTCCTCGAGGACCTGATAAGCCATGTATATTCGGGCGAGAACTGCAAAATGTTATTCCTGGGTGATTCGTGCCAGTTGCCTCCGGTTGGAATTAACCAAAGCCCGGCACTGGACAGGGAATTGCTCATCCAGTCCTTTTTTCTCGACCTTGATACTTTTGTGCTTTCGGATGTAGTGCGGCAGTCGCTCGAATCGGGAATACTTTCGGTAGCCACGGCCATACGGGCCAAAATCCGCATAAACAGCAAGGAACTGCCCCTACCATTGTTTGGCAAGGAAAACGCTTTTGCAGATGTTATCAGCATAACCGGAATTGATATGCCGGATGCTATGCAGCAGGCGTTTCACGACTACGGACGTGAGAACACGGTTGTAATTACACGTTCGAACAAGCGGGCAAACCTATTCAACCAGGCTATCAGGGAGCGCATTCTGTTTCATGAAAATGAGCTGGCTGCCGGCGACCATCTGATGGTGGTGCGGAATAATTATTTCTGGCTGCCGGAGGACTCGAAAGCAGGATTTATTGCCAATGGCGATATTGTGGAAGTGCAGAGCCTGCGCAAAACAGAAGAAATATACGGATTCAGGTTTGCCGAGGCTACCGTGCGCATGGTCGACTATCCCGATGAACAATCGTTTGATGTTAAGCTGCTGCTCGACACCATCAGTTCCGAAGGCCCGGCATTGACGTACCAGGATAACCAGCGCCTTTTCAATGAGGTGATGGGTGATTATATGGCCGAAACTTCGCGCCGCAAAAGGATGGCCGGAATAAGGCAAAACCCGCATTTCAATGCGTTGCAGGTAAAGCATGCCAGCGCTTTAACCTGTCATAAGACACAGGGCGGTCAATGGGATGCTGTATTTATTGAAAAAGGATTCCTGAAAGATGAAATGATCGACACCGAATACCTCCGCTGGTTATACACTGCTGTAACCCGTGCTACCAGGAAACTTTTTCTTATTAACTTTGAAGAAAGGTTTTTTGAATAAAAAATGTGGGATGTTGAATGTGGAATGTGGAATGTTGGATGTTGGATGTGGAAGGTTGGATGTGGGATGTAGAATGTTTGATGTGGGATGTGGGAATAAAGCAATGCAGATTTAGTTTCGATAGGCATTTGGCAAGTTAAGAGGATGTTCTAGCAGAATAAAAACGACTTGAACCTTTGAACTTTTTAAACTTTGAACTTTTTAACCACGGAGGCACAGAGAACACAAAGATACACGGAGAGATTGGGCGAGGGAGCGAGGGAGTGAGGGGGCGAGGGAGTGAGGGATAGAGGGAGGGATAGAGGGAGCGACTGTAGCCTGCACGATTTTGATCCCTAACCCCTAACCCCTAAATCCTAACCCCTAACCCATGAA
>CAIJPI010000159.1 GCA_903822525.1 uncultured Bacteroidales bacterium
CTCGAATAGGGTGTTGCCGATTGTTCGGCAAAAGTTCCGTCGAGGAATTTGTAATAACCTGCAACAGCTATCATAGCTGCATTGTCGGTAGTGAATTGAAATTCAGGGATGTGCACTTTCCATCCTGCAGTTTCCTGCATATCCGAAATAGCCTTCCGCAGTCCCGAGTTGGCCGAAACCCCTCCGGCAATAGCTATTTCGGTAATAGCGGTTTGCTTGCTGGCCAATTTGAGCTTGATCATAAGCATATTAACGATAGCCGATTGAATGGAAGCGCAGAGGTCGGCCAGATTATCCTGCATAAACATAGGATTCTCCTTGAGGCGGTCCCTGAGAAAATATAAAATCGATGTTTTTAATCCGCTGAAACTAAAGTTCAGGTCAGGCATATTGGTCTTCGCAAAAGTAAAAGCATTGGGATCCCCCAGACTGGCATATTTATCAATCAGCGGACCTCCGGGGTATTCGAGTCCCAGTATTTTAGCCGATTTGTCGAATGTTTCACCGGCAGCATCATCAATGGTCTGCCCGATAATCTGCATTTCGTTGAATCCTTTCACCATAACAATCTGCGTATGCCCGCCCGATACCGTAAGGCAAAGGAAAGGGAATTGAGGCAGTACTTTTTCCTTCCCCGGCTGAACAACAAAATGTGCGAGTATATGTGCTTTCAGGTGGTTCACTTCAATAAGCGGAACAGCTAATCCCAGCGCAAACGATTTAGCAAAGGAAGTGCCAACCAGCAAGGATCCCAGCAAACCCGGACCCCTTGTAAAAGCTATGGCACTTAGATCGGTTTTGTTTATATTTGCACTCTTTAGTGCCTTATCAATTACCGGTATGATATTCTGCTGATGTGCTCTCGAAGCAAGCTCCGGGACGACTCCGCCGAATTCCTTGTGAACCTGTTGGTTAGCAATAATATTGGAGAGTACAACGTTATCCTTCAATACAGCAGCAGAAGTGTCGTCGCAGGATGATTCAATACCAAGGATATAAACAGGCATAAATTTTATAGAGGTTAACCGGCTTGTTTTAAGTCGTATTTTTACTTGAACGTAACGGGAAGTAGTTAATAGTTTTATTTGCAAAAGTATCAAAAAACACGTTAGCATATTCGTAACTGTATTTCTGTTCCTGCTGCTTACCCCGCTGGCTGCTTTTGTCGTGCTGCGAACAGCCCCTGTTCAGACCTACCTGGCCCACCGGGCAGCGCAATACCTTTCGGACGAACTCCGTACTGAAGTGGTGATCGGAAATTTCAGGCTGAACTGGTTTCTCGAAGCTGTTATTACCGATATCAAAGTGTTGGACAAGCACAAAAAAGTCCTGTTTCAGGCAAAAAAGATAAGGGCCGACGTGAAATCCATCGACCTGAAAAATCACAAACTGCATCTTAATGAAATATCTCTCGGCAATGCCGACATTAACCTGATATACTACCAGTCTGACAGCAGCCTGAACCTGCAGTTCATAATCGATGGACTTTCATCAACCGGACCTGCAGATACAACGCCCTCGGCACCCTGGATACTCGAATGCAATAATGTGAAACTGAAAGATTCGCATTTCGCATACCGCGACGAGCGCTATATGAGCCCGGGCAAAGGAATTGATTTTTCGGATATGGATTTCTCGAGGCTGAATCTCGAATTCCGGAATATTCTTATTCACGGGGATAGCATTCAGGCTGACATCAGGCAATTAACTTTCAAAGAAAAAAGCGGATTCAGGCTCGACGATTTTTCGACCCACGCCCTTGTGTGTCCGCGAGGATTAAAAGCAGATAATTTGCTTATTAACACCGCCAAAAGCCGCCTGGCAATGGATTTGAAATTTGATTATAAAACATGGGATTCATATAATTATTTTCTCGACAGTGTAAGAATAACAGCACAGTTTCAGCCCTCGCAGCTCGATATGCGCGATATTGTTTCCTTTGGTTCCGATGTGGATGGAATGGATGAAGTCTTCGATTTTTCGGGTAAAGTGAAAGGGACGGTTGCTTCGTTTGCGGCAAAGGATTTTCGGTTTAAATATGGAAGCCATACTTCATTCAAGGGCAACATTAATATGAACGGCCTTCCTGATATTGAAGAGACTTTTGTGAATCTTAAAATTGATGAGTTTCATACCAGTATGGCAGATATACAATCCTTTACTCTGCCATACACAGAGGGGCTGAATACAATTGCACTCCCGCTTGAATTAACCAGGCTTGGAAATGTCAGCGTAAATGGCAGGTTTACCGGGTTCTATAACGATTTCGTATCGAAAGCAACCTTTGTGACAGATGCCGGGCTGGTTACCACCGACTTACTTCTCACCAACAACAAGGCTTCGCATAACTACGAATACGACGGTAGGATACTGGTTGAATCGTTAGATGCCGGTAAGATTTTTAGCGTGAAGCAATTAGGCACACTCAGCATGTATGCTGCCATTCATGGCAAAAACTTTTCGTTCGACAAAGCTGATCTTACCTTAAAAGGAGAAATTACCAACCTGCAATATGAAGGCAATACGATAGGGCTGATTAATATTGACGGGGAGTTCAGAAAAAAACGTTTCGCCGGCGGAGTTTATATCAACGACGAACTTTTAAGCCTCGACTTTATCGGGTCCGCTGATTTTTCTGAAGAATTGCCTGCTTTCGATTTCAAAGCGGAAGTTGCTCATGCCAACCTGGCAAAACTAAAGCTGCTGACAGCTGATTCAGTAGTACTGCTCTCAACAAGTACTGATTTTAAATTTCAGGGGAATACCATCGATAACCTTATCGGAGCCCTGCATTTTAGTAATACAAGCTTTACCCGGGGAATCAAAACCCTTAAAATGAATGATTTGTCGGTGATAACATCATCGCTGGGAAATGGAGGCAAACGCATGCAGGTAAAAAGCGATTTTGCCAATGCCGTTTTCTCCGGTCAGTATACTTTTGATGATATGGCCGAATACCTGACCATGGTTTTCACCGATTTCCTTCCATCCCTGTCGGGCGGCGAAAAACTGCCCGCCAGGATCAATAAAGGGAGTTTTGACTATACCATTCAGCTGCAGCATACCGATTCGCTGACTGAAATGTTCGCACCCTGGATTAAAATTAACTCCAACACTGTAATCTCCGGAACATTTGATCCTATGCTGGGCCTGGTTAACGTAAACGGGCGTTCGCCAATGATCGTTCTCAATGGTTTCGCTCTTCACGACTGGACACTTACAGGCTCAACAGTGAACAAGAGTCTTAACCTGAAAATGGAATGTAGCGAGATTAACATGTCGGAAGCTGAGATAAGCGACACCAGCGTAAGGAGAATTGAACAGTTCCGATTGCTGGCATCAGCATCCGGCGATAGTATACGGTTCGGCATAACCTGGGACGACAATGAGAATCCTGATCATTATAAAGGTGATATAAATGGTGCTGTTTCGTTTAAAGAAAATCCGCGTTTACTGGTTCGAATTGACAATGCTGCTATTACTATAAACGATACAGTTTGGAATTCAATTCCTGACAACTTGGTGATTATAGATAGCTCATACCTGGAAGTCAGGAATATCGGGCTTTCGAATAAAAATAAACACGTTATCCTGAATGGCAGTGTCTCTTCCGATCCCTTAAGCCAGTTGGTGCTTGATGTAAAAGGATTCAATATTTCGCAGACCGATATTTTAACCGAACAGATTGGTATTGATATGGATGGATTTATCGATGGCAAGGTTACTGTTTCGGAACTGTTTTCTATACCCCGTATTGCAGCCGATCTTACAATTACCCGCTTCGGATTCAACCACGAAAGTCTGGGCGATGCGGCAATTAAAAGCTACTGGGATAATACGAACAACCTGCTGGCTGTCGATATGAAGGTAGTATATGTCGGCAATGCAGGAACGCATTATCCCATCAAGGTTCTGGGGAACATCTACCCTGAAAGGGAACATGATAATTTTGATTTGAAGGTTGATGTGGATAACCTCAAAGTGAAGACAATTGAACCATTCCTCGAAGGCATTTTTTCAAGGGTACGTGGCTATGCTTCAGGTGCAATTACCATGAAAGGCGATTTTTCGGATCCTGTTCTGAAAGGTAAAGTCAAACTGATGCGAACCGAAATGCTGGTTGATTACCTTCGGACATCCTACTCTTTTACCGGCGATTTTAATTTTGATAAGGACCTGATGTGGTTTAAAGACATTGAACTTACCGATACTACTTTTGGCAAAGGCACTGTGTCAGGAAACATCAGTCATAAGGCTTTCGCCGACTGGGCCCTGGATATCAGTTTAAAGGCCGATAAACTCTCTGCGCTCAATACGCCTTACAATCCTGTCGAAATGTATTACGGAAAAGCCAAAGCCACAGGGACAATGACCCTGAAAGGCTCTGTTGATGACCTGGTGCTGAAGGCAAATATGAAGTCGGAAAAAGGTACAGGCGTTTTTATACCGATAAATTTTTCGCGCAGCATTTCCGAAAATAGTTTTATACAATACCGTAAGCACGGCGAAACAGGTAAAGATACCCGGATTGCGGCTCCTGACGAGTCTTCGGTGTTTTCCGTTCAATTAGGGCTTGATGTAGCGCGAAATGCCGACCTGGGCATCATACTGCCTTACCAGATGGGAACTATTGATGTACGCGGCGATGGACTGATAAACCTGGGAGTCGATACGCGTGGCGAATACTCTATGTATGGCCAGTATATTATGGATAACGGGAACTTTTTGTTCAATTTCGAAAATATCCTGAAAAAGAATTTCCAGATCCAAAAAGGAGGCTCCATCACTTTTAATGGCAGTCCTTATGAGGCTGATATTAAGCTTCAGGCTGTTTATAAAGTTAAAACCTCTCTCGCAGGATTGCCTGTGTCCTCCGAAAACCAGGGTACGCGTATAAATGTGAATTGTATTATTTCTCTGTCGAACAGCCTGTATAATCCGGATATCAAATTCAGCATTGCCATGCCCGACGCAAGCGATGAAGTGAAACGGACAATTTTCAGCATCATTGATACCAGCAATGCCATCGAAATGAACCAGCAGATGATTTCACTCCTGGTACTAAATACTTTCAGCACTACATCAGGCATTTCCTCTTCGGGGGCTTCTCTGGGAATTTCATCCTACGAAATTATCAGTGCGCAGCTGAGCCGCATGCTCTCAAAGATTTCGAAGGATTTTGATATTGGTGTCAATTACCGTCCCGGTGATGCGATCTCGCCACAGGAACTGGAACTGGCATTGTCAACCCAGCTGTTCGATAACCGGGTTACTATAGATGGCGCTGTTGGGATGAACTCAATGAATGGGGCTAGCCAGACCACACAATTTATTGGCGATGTACTGGTGGAGGTAAAAATTACCGAAGATGGTCGTTTCAGGGTAAAAGCATTTAACAGGACCAACAGTACACTTGATTTATCACAGGGGTATTCACCATATACACAGGGTGTTGGAATTCTTTTCCGAAAAGAATTTAATTCATTCAGCGAGCTTTTTAAACGTAAAAAAAAGGTTGTCCCTCCCGACAATAAGGCTGCTTTAGGGAATAAAATTCCTGATTAATCATTTTCATTGCTATCAGGGTTAAAGAGATACTCGTTGCATTACAAATTCTTCGATTTGCAGGGCTTTTTCGATTCTGTTTTTTGATCATGAATATCCCTGAATGATTTCCATGCAGGTGTAACAGTACTTCAAATAAATGTTGCTACATGGATTTTTATTTTCCAATTCAGCGCTTATTTATCCGGAAGCATACCCATATCGTTTTTGAGGGGCGAAAAGCGCTGTGCTTATACATTTTTCAAAATACGGCATTCAACAAATTGCTTACCTTAGCAGGGTGAACACAACTCAGAACTTTTCAGTTTATAAATCTTCAGCAGGATCAGGTAAAACCTACACCCTGGTGCGCGAGTATATTGCGCTGGCCCTGCAGTCGCCTGCCTATTTCAGGCATATTCTGGCTGTTACCTTCACTAACAAGGCTGCTAACGAGATGAAACAGCGCATTGTTCAGGGGCTGGTTCAGCTTGCCGATCCGCTTACCTTTGCAGATGGCCCTGTTGTGAAATACATGCTTCCTGACCTCATGAAAGTTACCTCCTATTCCAAAGCTGAGATTTCAGGCAGGGCAGGGGCTGTGCTTACCCGTATTCTGCATGAGTATGATGATTTTTCGGTGCGTACCATCGATAGTTTCGTGTCGCGTATCATCCGTACCTTTGCCCACGATCTGCATCTGCCTGTTGATTTCGAAATTGAAATGGACCGCGACCTGATGCTCGATGAAGCTGTTGATCAGCTTATCAGCAAGGCCGGCATCGATAACGACCTGACACGAATTCTTGTTGATTTTACCGAAGCGAAAGCCGACGATGAAAAAAGCTGGCAAATAGAAGCCGATATTAAAAAGACAGCCGCATTTCTGTTCTCCGAAGGCAGCCAGTATTTTATCAGCAAACTGCACGAAATTCCACCTGCCCGATTGAATGAAATTGCCCGTGAGATCAGGCTGGCAAGGAAAAGCTTCGAGGACAGTATTATTTCCCCGGCTATTTCTGCAAAAAAAATCATTCTGGATAACCAGATTGATAATGCTTCTTTTGCCCGGGGAACCAGTGGCATTGGCGGGTATTTCTTTAAACTGGCAAATAGCATCATCGAAAGCCCCAATACATTTGTGCAGTCAACAATCAATGATAATAAATGGGTTGCCGGCAAAGCGGATGCCATACAGGCGTCGGCTATAAACGCAATAAAGGATCAGTTGACATCCCTGTACTATCAATGTTATGCTCTGATTGAGAAAGGTTTACCACGCTATACTTTGCTGGGAATGATTGAGAAAAACATCTTCCAGATGGGTGTGCTGAGTGCGATGGAACTCGAAATTGATGCCATTCGCCGCGAAAAAAGAATTCTTCATATTTCAGAATTCAATAAGCGTATCACTGATATCATCCTCAGGGAACCTGTGCCTTTTATTTACGAACGGATTGGTGAGAAATATTTCAATTACCTGATCGACGAATTTCAGGATACTTCTGAACTGCAATGGAAAAATCTGCTTCCCCTGATTGGCGATTCCCTGGCTTATGGCCGTTATAACCTGGTTGTCGGCGATGGGAAACAGGCAATTTACCGTTTTCGCAACGGGCAGGTTGAACAGTTTATGATGCTCCCGGCCTTACCCGAAACATATGAGAAAGATATTTTTGCTGATGCTGAACAGTCCCTGAAAACCAACTATAAACCTGAGGTTCTTAAAAGCAACTTCAGGTCGTTGCCTGAAATAATAAATTTCAACAACGATTTCTTCGGATTCCTGTCAAAACAACTGAATTCCGGCTTTCAAAACATATATTCCGATCATAATCAGGATACTTCGCCCGATAAAAAAGGTGGTTTGGTGTCGGTCGAATTCCTGCCGTACCGTTCAAGAGCCGAATTCGACGATATCAATATCAATCGAGTGCATGAACTGGTAATCGAACTCAATGAAAAAGGTTTTGCAAAATCTGATATTGCCATTCTTACCCGTTCGAACCGCGAAGGCAGCATAATTGCCCGTCACCTGATGAAAAACGGGATTAGTGTGGTATCAGCCGAAGCTTTGTTGCTGGCAGCCTCACCGGATGTGAATTTCGTTATAACCGTTCTTCAGCATATCAGCAATCCGACAAATCTCGTGGCTGTTGCTGGCATACTCAACGAACTCATCCGCAAAGAGAAAATCAACACTTCCCTGATACAGAATTTTCCCTACCGGAAAACGGAACGCTTCTCACTCGAAACGATACTGTCAGAATCAGGTATAGAATTCAATGTCAAATTCTTACGCGGATTGCCCTTGTACGATCTGTGCGAAGAGATTATCCGCATCTTTTCTCTGAATACCGGCAGATATGATATTTATCTCCAGTTCTTCCTTGATTTCGTGAATAAAGTTTCCATCCGTCAGGGAACACACCTTACCGATCTGCTCGAAGCCTGGGATGAAAAGAAAGGGAAACTCTCAGTTGTTGTTCCCGAAGGTATTGATGCAATCCGCATTATGACGATACACAAAGCCAAGGGACTTGAATTCCCTGTTGTGATATGGCCTATGGCGACCGAAAAGCACAAAACTACTTTTGATCAGCTTTGGGTCGATCTGGAGGCAGATGTTGTTCCGGGGCTTCCTGTTGCTCTCCTGCAAACCGGAAGTGTTATGGAAAAGGTCGGATATGCTGATCAATACGAGAAAGAGCGGAGCAGCTCGATGCTGGATATGATAAACCTTATTTACGTTGCTTTTACCCGGCCGGCAGAGAGGTTGTATGTCATTACCCGCGAACCTGGTAAAGGTGATGCCAGCAATTTGCCAAGCCTGCTGAGCGGGTATATTGCTGGTACAGCCGAAAACTGGAAACAGGCAGGAACTACTTTCACCAGAGGGCTGGACGGACCTGTTCAAAAAAAGCCATCGTCAATGCCCGGCATAAGCCTGCTTTCGGAAATGATTTCATCACCCTGGCAGGGACGTATCCGCATTGCAAGGCGCGCGCCTCTGCATTGGAGTACCGATCAAACAAAAAACAAGCAGGCCTGGGGCACACTCATCCACGACACACTTGCTGCCATCAGGACGGAGGCCGACCTGCCGGAAGTTATTGCTGCCATGTCCGAAATTAATATCCTCAACGAAACTGAAACAGCTTTATTACACCAAAGGGTTTCTGCTGCCATTAACCATGATCTTCTGAAGGAATATTTTACCGAGAATGTTCAACTTAAACCCGAAGCAGGAATTCTTACACCTAATGGCGATGTTTTTCGTCCCGACCGTGTTATATTTTACGAAAATGAAACAGTAATAATGGAGTTTAAAACAGGACTACTAAAGCCCGATCACCAGAAACAATTGTATAATTATGGCGAAATCCTTCTGCAAATGGGTTATAAAGGTATCCGGAAATTACTTGTTTACCTCGATGAAACAGTTACTGTGATTGAGGTATAAGTGTTTTTAAATTACCAGTAATTCTTAATCGAATCGTTGAATACAGATTGTGAAAGTATCTGAAATTCAACATCCAAAATATAAATCCTTTATCCCCTTTGATTCCACAAATTCTCACCCCCGAACAATTCCTTCAGATGGCCATCAGCCTTCCCATCATTGATGTGCGTTCACCCGGCGAATACCAGCAAGGGCATATCCCCGGAGCTCATAATATACCCTTGTTCGACAACGATGAGCGTGCCCGTGTGGGGACTACATATGTGAAGATTGGCAAGGAGCCGGCTATCGAATTAGGGAAATCAATAGCCGGTCTGAAGACTGATTATTACCTCGATGCCATACGCAATGTTGCACCTGGAATGCATATGCTTTTACATTGCTGGAGAGGCGGTATGCGAAGCGCCAAGATTGCAGCATTCTTCGCTGAGGCAGGGTATAAGGTTTTTGTTCTCGAAGGGGGCTACAAAGCTTACCGTGGTTATATCAGGAAGCAGTTTTCATCCGGCAGGCAGATTTATCTCATTGGAGGGTATACCGGATCGGGGAAAACAGGAATTCTCAAAGAAATTGAAAAACTGGGTCACCAGACCATCGACCTTGAAGCACTTGCCAGTCACAAAGGTTCTAATTTCGGACACCTGGGTCAGGCCATACAGCCAACCACCGAGCAGTTCGAAAATAACCTCTTCCGTCAATGGGCTGAACTCGAACCGCTAAAGCCACTCTGGCTCGAACATGAAAGTATAAATATCGGCAGCGTAACTTTACCCGATACTTTTTATGCTGCTATGCTAAGCGGTAGGCTCTTTTTTATTGAGCTCCCCAAGGAATACCGTATTAAAAGACTTGTCGATGAATATGCATGCTTCGAAAAGCCTGTTCTTCAGGCTGTTTTAGAGCACCTTGGCCAGTATATGGGCGCTTTCCAGGCCCGGGAAGTGCTGCTTGCATTGCAAAACGATGATTTTGAAAAAGTTGCTGATATTTCGCTGGCGTATTACGACAAACTATATGGCAACTCCCTCGCCCGCCGCCCTGTTAAAACGATTATACGAATACCTTTGAAGACAGGAACCGTGAAGGAACATGCTGAAACAATTATCAGTCACGCAATGATTGCCAGACACAAATCAACAGATTAATCAAACAAACCACCCATCCCACATCCCACATCCAACATCCAACATCCAACATCCCACATCAGCACCAAATAAATGCAAGACCTTATCTACCTCGATTATAACGCCACTACACCCATAGATCCTGAAGTGGAAACCGCTATGCGACCCTACCTGAATTCTATTTTTGGTAATCCTTCGAGCCGTTACCGCTATGGAATTGATGCACGGAAAGCCGTTGAACTTGCCAGGACCAGGGTAGCTGAATTAATAGGAGCTTCCCCCGAAGAAATAATATTTACCAGTGGGGGATCCGAATCCGATAATCATGCCCTCAAAGGAACCGCATTTGCCAACAGGAATAAAGGGAATCACATTATAGTATCCTCTACCGAACACCCGGCAATACTCGAAGTATGTGCATGGCTTCACAAACAAGGTTTCGAGATATCCTACCTTCCTGTCGATAAACAGGGTCTGGTTGATGTTACCCGGATTGAAGGAGTAATTACATCCCGTACTATCCTCATATCGGTGATGCATGCCAACAACGAAACCGGAACCATTCAGCCTGTGGCTGAAATAGCAGCCATTGCACACAGGCATGGTGTTCTGTTTCATACCGATGCAGCTCAGTCGGCCGGGAAAATAAAGATTGACGTAAATTTACTGGGTGTTGATATGCTTACCCTTGCAGGTCACAAGCTATATGCACCCAAAGGCATAGGTGCACTCTACATCCGTAAAGGGGTTGTCCTCGATAACCTGATACACGGAGCGGCACAGGAGCATAACCTGCGTGCCGGCACCGAAAATCTTCTTGAAATTGTAGGATTTGGGAAAGCTGCCGAAATTGCTTCCCGCGATCTTGCGAAAAACAGCCTGCATCTGGCGTTAATGCGCGATTTGCTTCGCGATGAACTTTTGGCCAGGATTCCGGGTATGCATATCCACAACGATACTACCATAAGCCTTCCGAATACGCTCAGCATTGCTTTCAGGGGAATTCCTGCTGATACCTTGCTTTCAACCTTACCTGACCTGGCTGCCTCCGCCGGCGCTGCCTGCCATCCTGCCGGGCTTACCAGTTCACACGTTTTGCTGGCAATGGGTGTTACAACCGAATATGCCATGGGAACCATCAGGCTCTCCACCGGCAAATATTCCACTCCCGAAGAGATGAAATCAGCAGCAGGAATGATAGCCGATGCATTTCATGCCATTGCATCACCTCAGGATGAAGCGAAAACACTGATCCAGGGCGAAAAGATAAAACTTACTCAATTTACCCATGGATTAGGCTGTGCCTGCAAAATGCAGCCAGCCGACCTCGAAAAGGTACTCAGTAAACTTCCTCAGGCAACAGATCCGAACGTGCTGGTAGGAAATGCCTCTGGCGACGACGCTGCCGTATACCTTGTGAATCCGGAACAGGCCATTGTTCAGACACTTGATTTTTTTACGCCTATTGTCGATGATCCCTACGATTTTGGGGCTATAGCTGCTGCCAATGCCCTTAGCGATATATATGCCATGGGTGCAAAACCGCTTTTTGCACTCAACATTGTGGCTTTCCCTGTGCAGCGGCTTCCTCTCGAAGTATTGGAAAATATACTGCTTGGTGCTGCCGACAAGGCTACTGAAGCCGGCATAAGCATTATTGGCGGTCATAGCATCGACGATACCGAGCCTAAATTCGGAATGTGCGTTACCGGACTGGTTCATCCTGCAAAGGCATGGAAAAATATCGGTGCACGTCCGGGAGATGTCCTGATACTTACAAAGCCACTCGGGACAGGCATTATTTCAACTGCCGTTAAAAGTGGCCTGGCAGGTGAAAGTGCAGCTGCTGAAGCCTGTAAATGGATGAAACAGCTTAATATGAAAGCAGCTATGGCTTTTCTGGACATTCCGGTACATGCATGTACCGATATTACCGGTTTCGGCCTGGCAGGACATTTAAGTGAAATGACACGTGGAAGCATGGTGGAGGCTGAAATAACTTTCGCAAACCTGCCTTTTATGAGCCAGGTAAAAGAACTGGCACTGGCCGGGGCCATACCGGGAGGAACACAGAAAAACTTTGATTTCTATTCTGCCTGGATCGTTTGGAACGCTGTGCTTTCGATGACTGAAAAACTGATGTTCTGCGACGCCCAGACTTCAGGTGGCTTGCTGGTCTGCATTCCTGCAGAATATGCTGATCAGGCAATCCTTGAACTAGCTAAGCAGGGAGTTGAATGTGCTGTGGTTATTGGCCGGATCACCGGAGAAGGTACCGGAAACATTGTAGTTAACTGAAATGCCGATCACTGAGTGGGATTTGGTAAAACAAGGTTTGCCTATTCTGGTTTTCTCAACTGTCATACTTACAACGATTAAATTTCGTCACATATCCGGCAGAAATTATGGTTCACCGATTAGATAAATATTACCCAAAACATAATGATAAATTTGCTGTTCATTATTATATAAAAACCCTAAATAAAGTTTATTAAGTTCATATAAAACAGTTTATTATGAAGACTTTCATGTTCATTTCATTTATTTTTCTGGCCCATATTTCACTAATGGCCCAGAAAACGTTTTTCCCGCCCAAAACTCCTGTTCAGGCAGTTACCGACACTATGCATGGTATGTTGATCACGGATGAATACCGCTGGCTCGAGAATAAAGCAGACCCTGCAGTTGTTGGCTGGACCCGCGCCCAGCACGATTACGGAAACGCATACCTCGAAGCTAACCAGAAAAAACATGATGGCTTGCGCGAAGATATTGCTGCATTCATCGACAGGGATTACGAAAGCCCGGTGAATAAGGAAGGTAAAAGGCTATTTCAGACTGTTAAGAAAAAAGGCGATAAACAGTCAAAAATCTATACCATTCTTGACGAGAAAAAAATACTGATCTGGGACCCGGTTAAGCTCGATACCAGCGGCAATACTTCCGTTTCAGGAACTGCCTATACTTACGATGGCGAAAGGGCCGCTGTAAGCGTGCAGAAAAGCGGTGCCGAGATTACTACAACTTATATTATCGACACCAGGACAGGGAAAGTGCTTTTTGCGCCTCTCGAAAATACATTCGGCTATCAATGGACAAAGGACCAGCAACATGCATATTATACCATTCGCAGTAAGGAAGACATCGACAAGCAACAACCCTTAAAGACTTACTGGTGGAAAGTGGGCGATCCACAGGAAAAGGCTCAGTTTGTCGGTACTACAGCCGATGCCAAGAATAGCTACTATACTTATGATAGTCGCTACAGCGATGTAAGCTTTTCAGGAGAAAGCGATTTCTATTCCAATAGCTGCTATATCCGTAAAACCGGAACTTTTGATAAAGGTCAGCTTATTTACGAAAGTAAAAAATCATCGGTATATCCTGATGCTATCGGGGATAAATTGTACATTTTCACAAACGATAATGCGCCCAATTATAAACTCCTTGTTGCTGACAAGAATAATCCGGAATCAAAAAACTGGAAAGTGCTGATACCCGAAAGCAAAACTGTTATGCAGGCATATGCCGTGACAAAGAAAAATATTATTATTCAGGATAAAATCGATATTCAGAGCAGGCTTACATTATTCGATCTGAATGGCAAACGGATAAAGCAGATTGAACTCCCCGAAACAGGTAATGTTTCCGGAATGGGCTACGATAGGGAAGAGGACAGCGTTTATGTTTACCTTAACACCTTTACGTCCGAAACTAAGGTATTCGTGGCATCCCCGTCCAATTTCAAATGGCGCCTGTATTACAAGCGCGATGAAATACTGGATATGAGCAATATTATAGGTGAAATCAAATTTTATACTTCGAAAGACAACACCCGTGTACCTGTTTTTGTGGTTCACCGCAAGGATATGAAACTTGATGGCAACAATCCTGTATTGTTAACCGCTTACGGTGGCTTCAATTATGGCATTCAGCCCGATTATTTTGGTTTTTATACTTCATTCCTGAATAAGGGAGGAATAGTAGTTGAAGCCGGCATCCGCGGTGGTGATGAGTATGGCGAAACCTGGCACGAGAATGGAATGCTGGCAAACAAGCAGAATTGCTTCGACGATTTTAACAGCTGTGCCGAATGGCTGATCAAAGAGAAATACACATCTCCATCTAAAATAGCGGCTATGGGTGGTAGCAACGGTGGCCTGCTGATGGGCGCAATTGCCACTCAGCGTCCTGATCTTTACAAGGCAATAGTTTGTATGGTTCCTTTACTCGATATGCTCAGGTACGAAAAATTCCTTATAGCCCGGTACTGGATTCCAGAATACGGTACTGCCGAAAATGAAGCTGATTTCCGTTGGTTGCTGCAATATTCACCGTATCAGAATATCCGCAGAGGTATCAATGTCCCGGCCATGCTGGTCACTGCCGGCGAAAACGACAGCCGTGTTGATCCAATTCATGCCAAGAAATTTGTTGCTGCTCTGCAAAATAACCCCGGACAGTTGAACCCTGTAATTTTGCATATGGACTACAACAGCGGCCACGGAAGCGGACAGGCAACTTCACAGCGTATTGATAACTGGGTGTTTGTATATGAATTTATAATGAACCAGCTGGGGATGTAATGGTTGTCCTGCAATCGGGTGCCGGGCATGAAAAAATGGTTATCCGGATTATGTTTTAACTGAAATAGTATGGAAGTCACCGGTAAAATAATACGTCTTAACAGGTTATGTGCCGGTGATTTTCATTTGTACTCGCGTTTGGCTACGAATGCAGATGTGATGAAATACATCACCGGCAAAGGCCTTACTTTAGCCGAGGCTGAAGATCGGTTTCTGAAAGCACTCGCATTAACGGAAAGTAACCCGGGTGCAGGCTTCTTTACTGTCAGGAATATACCGAACGGTGATTTTATCGGTATTGCAAAACTGGTTCAACTGGATGACAGGCAGCATGAAGTTGGCTATATGCTTCTTCCTGAATTCTGGAGCCAGGGTTTTGCTACCGAATTAGTAAAATGTTTACTGGATATTGCCAGAGATAACCGGTATAAGGGCGAATTAACAGGTATAGTTGATCCGGCAAACCCGGCCTCTATCCGCGTGCTCACAAAGTTTGGTTTTCAGCTTTTCGAAACCGGCCTGATGGATGGTTTAGCGGCGGCTTACTACAAATTAAAAATAGATAAATAGCCATATTAAGCATTGATAGCTTAAAGGAGTTATATGCCTTTATGGAAATCTGGAAATTTTAAAACTCTGAATCCTGAAACAGACCGGAATATAATTTTTAATCAGCAACTAACTCGCCACCCCAAATGAAACTGAAATTTCTCGAAAATATTAATGAATACGGCGAACATGCCGTTCGTCTCAACGACTTTGATAAAGCTCAGGCAAAACTATTTCTTCAAATTCTAAAGAAGCTTACTGATAATAATAAGACTGGTATTGAACTATCTGATTATGAGTTTATTGAACCGGTAAACTGCAACCTGACACTTAGGGTATCCGAAACGGATGAAGGCATTATAACTGACGACAACAGAAATTTCTTCTGCGACCTCACGCTGGCCGGATATTCCGATATGATAAAACTTGTTGAGCCTTTCTGCCTCAAAGAGACTGATGCCTACAGGATTTTATACGAACTCGATAACCCTATTGAGTTTATTTTTTCAGCAGGAAAGGAGAATCTATTCAAGAGTTTTTCTGACGAGTCTGTCTGAAAATTTGTTTAGGAATACAATTTACTCCTCTGTTCCTTAAGTTTCTCATCGCTGATATAATCATCATAGTCCATCAGCTTGTCAATCATGCCCTTAGGCCCGATTTCGATAATACGGTTGCATATCGTCTGTATAAACTCATGGTCATGCGACGACATAAGGATATTTCCTTTAAACTTTATCAGCGTATTATTGAATGCCTGAATTGATTCAAGATCCAGGTGATTGGTAGGCGTATCAAGCAGCATCACATTGGCATTGCGGGTCATCATGCGCGAAATCATACAGCGCACTTTCTCGCCCCCCGACAGTACATTTGTTTTCTTGAAAATTTCTTCTCCTGCAAACAGCATCTTGCCTAAAAACCCCCTGAGGTAAGCCTCGTGTGTATCCGTTGAGTATTGAGCAAGCCAGTCCATCAGGGTCATATCCGATTGGAACAATTCCTCGTATTCCAAAGGAAGATAGGCTTTCAGTATGGTTTGTCCCCATTCGAACGTTCCCGCGTCAGCTGTGTCGTGACCTTTCAATATCTCAAAAAGAGCAGTCATGGCCCTGGTATCGCGCGAAAGAAAAACGATTTTGTCGTCCTTCTGCATGGTGAAATTGAGATTCTTAAATAGGAGGTTGCCATTCAAACTCTTGGTAAGTCCTTTTACCTCCAGAATATTGTTGCCGGGTTCACGTTCAGGCGTAAAAATAATGCCCGGATATTTCCTTGTTGAAGGTTTTATTTCTTCAATATTGAGCTTCTCGATCATTTTCTTCCGACTGGTGGTCTGTTTCGATTTTGAAGCATTGGCACTGAAGCGTGCTATAAATTCCTGGAGTTCTTTTTTGCGATCCTCAGCTTTTTTGTTCTGGGTGAGTTGCTGACGTAAGGCTAACTGGCTTGATTCATACCAGAAAGTATAATTGCCGGGGAATTGTTGCACCCGGTTGAAATCGATATCAACAATGTGTGTGCATATCGAATCCAGGAAGTGCCTGTCGTGGGAGACAACCAGTACCGTATTATCGAAATTGGCGAGATAGCTTTCGAGCCAGTTTACCGTTTCAAGGTCAAGGTCATTAGTAGGCTCATCCAGCAAAAGATTATCCGGTTTGCCGAAAAGCGCCTGGGCCAGCAAAACTTTTACTTTTTCCTTACCGCTTAATTCGTTCATGAGCCTGAAGTGCAATTCTTCCTTTATACCAAGCCCGCTTAATAAATTGGCAGCATCGCTTTCGGCATTCCATCCATCCATTTCGGCAAATTTCTCTTCCAGTTCCGAAGCCCTGTGCCCATCGTGTTCTGTAAAGTCGCTTTTCGAATATAAAGCATCTTTTTCATTCATCACACCCCACAGTTTTGTATGGCCCATAAGCACTGTGGTAAGCACTGAAATATCGTTAAATTCTGAGTGGTTTTGCTGTAGGACCGAAAGCCGTTCGCCTGGACCAAAGCTAACATTTCCACGGGTGCTTTGTAATTCGCCCGATAGCATTTTGATAAAAGTGGATTTGCCTGCACCATTGGCACCGATAATGCCATAACAGTTTCCAGGTGTAAATTTCATATTAACTTCCTGAAACAATATCCTTTTTCCAAATTGAATACCAAGGTCCGAAACTGTAATCATTTAATTTTGCGTTTATTATGTATGATATTGACTTTCCCGTTAAGGGGATGCAAAAGTAGTCATTTTTAGCTTATAACCCGATGGATTTTATCAAGGCGTAGCATTTTAAACGTTTCTGGTTTAAATGGCCATTTTTGACATTCTGTTAAGTATATAAAGTATTGAATGCCAGATTGTATTTGCTGTAAATTTTAAAAAGCTGCCTTTGACGGGCAGCTTTTTTATAAAACAGACTTTTTGAAGTGCATCTAATCCTTGATGAAACTTTCAATAGGAGCACAGGTGCAAACCAGGTTGCGGTCGCCCCACGCATCATCAATACGCGTAACTGCAGGCCAGTATTTGTCTTCCTTGGCACATGGAAGAGGGAATGCTGCTGTCTGCCTGTCATAAGGTAGATTCCATATATCGGAGGTTACCATGGCAAGTGTATGAGGTGCATGTTTAATCACATTATCATGTTTGTCGGCTTTTCCTTCTTCAATAGCAGCTATTTCCTTACGGATGGCAATCATGGCATCAGCAAAGCGGTCGAGTTCCTTGAGTGGCTCGCTTTCGGTAGGTTCAACCATTAAGGTGCCTCCAACAGGGAATGCAACAGTTGGCGCATGGAAACCATAGTCCATCAGTCGCTTTGCGATATCGATAGCTGCAACATCAGCTGTTTTAAGGAACTGGTTGCAGTCGAGTATAAGTTCATGGGCCACCCTGCCATTTGTGCCGGTGTACAGTATTTTATAATGTCCTTCGAGCCGCGATTTGATATAATTGGCATTAAGAATGGCATACTTCGTGGCTTCGGTGAGCCCGTTGCCTCCAAGCAGTTTGATATAA
>CAIJPI010000160.1 GCA_903822525.1 uncultured Bacteroidales bacterium
AATTGTAAGAGAAGCTGTTTGGTTCAGGTTCGTCGTAGGCAATTCCTGTTTCAGGATCCATCAGAAGCCGGCTGAAGAACCTGGCATCCTTAGAGGTTGATTCCAATGCCATCAGGGCTCCTTTGCCTTGACGGAGTGCAGTTTGTATCGATGCTGTCAGGCGGGTTAGCGATTTATCGTTTATTTTTATGGTATCGATCACAGCTTCTATGTCGTGGATCTTATACCTGTCGACCTGCATCCCGAATGTGATCTCGCTTACCTCTCCATCGATACGGACTTTCAGAAAGCCTTGTTTGCGGATTTGCTCAAATAGCTCACGGTAGTGCCCTTTGCGTCCTCTTACCAGAGGTGCAAGGATATAAATGGTCTTCTCTGAATAATTTTCAAGTATCAGGTCAATGATCTGGTTATCGGTGTAACGAACCATTTTTTGGCCCGAGACAAAAGAATACGCTTCACCTGCCCTGGCATAAAGAAGGCGCAGAAAGTCATAAATTTCGGTAATTGTACCAACAGTTGAACGCGGATTTCGGTTGGTAGTCTTCTGTTCGATCGAAATTACAGGGCTTAGTCCTGTTATTTTGTCAACATCAGGTCGTTCGATGTCGCCCATAAACTGGCGGGCATACGCTGAGAATGTTTCCATATAGCGACGCTGACCTTCGGCATATATGGTATCGAAAGCCAACGATGACTTTCCGCTTCCGCTCAGACCGGTTATAACAACTAATTTGTCGCGTGGAATAACTACATCTATATTTTTCAGGTTGTGCACCCTTGCGCCCAAAACTTCCAGGTATTCCTGGCCGGTGGTATCTGGCTCATCGGTAGGTATCTTGTTATTGCTGCCCTGATTCATATGTAGTTGGTAGTTGAGGCCGGGTAAAGAATATCATGCTTATTTGGGCAGGCTGCCGGCAGAAATAGTGTCATTAAAAATCTGTTCAGCGTTATCGATTTCAGCCAGTAATTTATCGAAATTTTCAAATCCTTTTTCCGGAAATGTAAGGACATACTTTTTTTTGTCTGGATTTACCAGTTTGTCCGAACGCAGCCATGGATTGAATTCCTTGAGCAAGCGGTAATTTATATTCATGGATTTGGCAAATACCGGCAGATTGCTGATGCCCGAATCAATGCTTATCTCATAAGTCGGAATAGGAGGGTAGAGGTCTTTCTTACGGATAAAGTATCCATATTCAGTTGGATGTTCGTAAAGTAGTTTCAGTGCAATGATACGGTAAACGTAACGCATAGTTTCTTCGGGAAGATAAAGATCGTAGTATGAACTTGCTTTTTGCCTTTCAAGTTCTTTTGAGATACGCCCTTCGCCAACATTGTAGGCTGCAGCAGCAAGCGTCCAGCTGCCGAATTTGTTGAATGATCCGCGGAGTAATTTACATGCTGCTGTTGTGGCTTTTTCAACATGGTATCTTTCATCAACCTGATCGGTAATTTCGAGGCCGAAATTTTTACCTGTAGCAGGAATAAACTGCCAGAACCCTGCGGCACCGGCCTGTGATTGAACATTTGAAAGCCCGCTTTCGATTAGTGCCAGGTATTTGAAATCTTCAGGGATGTTATTCTTTTTAAGAATGGGTATAATGATGTGAAAATACCTGTTCGATTTTTTAAGCATCAGCAAGGTAGACGAATGCCAGTAGGTGTTTACCATCAATTCGCGATCGAGGCCTTCGCGAACATAATATAAGCCTAGAGGAGCTTCTTCTCCGGCAAATACTGCCTTATCGGGAAGTACCAGCGAAAATATCTTATTGCTGTGAAGAAAAGCTTTCTGGTAATCAAGATCTGATGCTGATTTTTGAAGATTCCGGGAATAATAAAATCCTTCGAAAGCCGCAAAAGCTACCAGTGCAATAATAAATATAATTCGTTTACTCATTTAACTGCTATTAGGTAAAACGACAGTCTTTTTAACTGCCGGTAAGGTTTTCAGTGCTTTCAGAACAAGCTGGCATCCTTAAATAAAGGAGCCAATTTGTCTTTTTCCGAAAGCAGGGGTGATTGATTTCCCCAGTCGATGTTCAATTCAGGGTCATTCCACCGTATGCTGCCTTCGGACGCTTTATTATAAACTCCTGAGCATTTGTATGTAAAAACAGTATCGTCTTCGAGTGTAATAAAGCCATGAGCAAACCCTTTAGGGATCCAACATATCCATTTGTTTTCGCTGGTGAGCTTCATGGAGACCCATTTGCCAAAAGTTGGTGAATTACGCCTGATATCAACTGCAATATCAAGCACCGCTCCTTTAATAACCCTTACCAGTTTTCCCTGGGCAAATGGTTCGAGCTGGTAGTGAAGGCCACGGAGAACGTCTTTTTGTGACCTGGATTCATTATCCTGAACAAATGGTTCAATTATGCCGAAGGAAGCAAATTTTTCGGAATGAAAGGACTCGAAAAAATAACCGCGCTCATCACCAAAAACATCAGGTTTGATTATTATTACATCAGGAATTGCAGTCGGAATAAGTTCCATAATAGGTTCAGAAAGATATTACAGGTGAATGACTTCTCCATAGGCAGCTGCCACGGCTTCCATAACAGCTTCGCTCATGGTAGGATGCGGGTGAATAGATTTTATAATCTCATGCCCGGTAGTCTCAAGTTTGCGGGCTACAACAACTTCAGCAATAAGTTCGGTTACGTTATCACCAATCATATGAGCACCTAGCCATTCGCCGTACTTTGCATCAAATACCACTTTAATGAAACCGTCTTTTGATCCTGCAGCGCTTGCTTTTCCTGAAGCAGAAAAAGGGAATTTCCCAATTTTCACATCATAACCTGCTTCTTTAGCTGCTTTTTCGGTCATGCCCACGGAGGCAATTTCGGGGGAAGTGTAAGTGCAACCGGGGATGTTTCCGTAATCAATGGCTTCAACATGCATCCCTGCTATTTTCTCAACGCAGGTTATGCCTTCGTGCGATGCTACATGCGCAAGTGCCGGACCGCTGACAATATCGCCAATGGCATAATAACCTTCAATATTGGTGCGATAAAAAGAATCAACGAGCACTTTGCCTTTTTCGTTGGCTATGCCTGTTTCCTCGAGCCCAATGCCTTCAAGGTTGGTAGCAATACCAACAGCTGAAAGGACTATATCACATTCAATAACTTCAAGACTTTTAGGCGTTTTAATACTTACTTTACATATTTCGCCGACTATCTCAACAGATTCAACCGAAGATGAAGTCATTACTTTAATGCCTGCTTTTTTAAAACTACGTTCCAGTTGTTTCGATACTTCTTCGTCTTCAACAGGAACCACGTTGGGTAGAAATTCAACCAATGTTACCTGAACACCAATGCTGTTGTAGAAATGCGCAAATTCGGATCCTATCGCACCTGAACCAACAACGACCAGGCTTTTAGGCTTTTCAGGTAAAGTCATAGCTTCGCGGTACCCTATTATTTTTTTGCCGTCCTGTTTCAGATTCGGGAGCTCACGCGAGCGGGCACCGGTGGCGATGATGATATGCGATGCTGAAAGTTCGGATACAGTGCCTTCTGAGTCGGTGACTTCCACGTTCTTGCCTGGTTTTACTTTTCCGAAACCTTGTATATGATCAATTTTATTTTTTTTGAGAAGAAATTGTATGCCCTTACTCATGCCATCAGCCACTTCACGGCTTCTTTTAACCATAGCCGGCAGGTCAGCGGTAGCAGTTCCTTCGAGCGTTATGCCGTAGCTGGCTGCATGTTTCAGATAATTGTACACCTGGGCGCTTTTAAGCAAAGCCTTTGTAGGAATACATCCCCAATTGAGGCAAACCCCTCCGAGTTCTGATTTTTCAATAACGGCTGTTTTGAATCCAAGCTGGGCTGCTCTAATAGCGGCTACATAACCTCCTGGACCACTGCCAATTACAATAACATCATAATTCATGTATAGTGAATTTTTAAATGAGCGGCAAAATTACCAATATTAACCGGATTTTGCCTGTTTTCTTTTGAATATCTCTACCAAAACAATGAAGCCATGGCTTTTGTTCCAGGCATGGTGCAAAAGAATCATCAGGAACAAACATTTATGGTTATGAATTAAAACAAACGGCCTGCCATAAGCAAGCCGCAAGTTGTACAATGCTTTCATTGTCTATCTTCGCCTTGTACCGTTTTCTTCAGTAGCCTCTGCAGGCGCCTCAGCAGGTGTTTGCAGCGATTGTCCCACAGGCTGCTCAACAACTGTATAGCCTTCAGGAACTTTGAACTTGTCGGCAGGTACTTTAACCCCTAATTCAACTTTCTCAGCAATAATCTCTATCTGGGGCAATGTAATTTTTAGCAGTATATTTTTATAATGCACTCCGCTGATACGGTTCTGTGGATTCGTACTGTCGGGGCATACCGAAAATTTGACTCCTTCCAGGCCGGCAATAGTTTCTTTGCCTTCTTCTTTATAATCCAGTTTAGTTTTCGATGCAGCACTGATAGGTACCATGCTCATCTCATCGAAGAGTTCAGGGGTGAGGGTTGTTTTGTATGCGGTTTTTTGAGCCTGATCCTGGCCTCCTGCCATATTTTCGAGTTCGATACGGTAGGCAATGTTACCATCTCTCATTTCGATAGAGTGCTGGCGCATTTCGACATCCATCATTATTCCAACCACTAACATTTCATGTGTTTCTTTTTTTCCGTAATCGTCAAAATACATGGTCTGCGTTACTTTAACACCTGATATTTCCATGGCTTTATAGGTAACAATTCCACTTTCCTCGCCGAAAGGTTGTTCGGGACTGCTGCCCTTGCCGGTACCACCTGATTTACATGCTATCAATAAAGCAAGGCCAATAACCTGCACCAGAATTAAAAATTTCTTCATAATAAAAAGCTTTGGATAATAGATTTTGGCAAAAGTACTAAAATAATCCATGCTTATGCCATTTACATAAATAACACTAAATGAGATGAATATGATATAAGGCGAATTGTTATGCTTACCGAATTTTTACTTCTTCTTGAAAGCAGATGGTCCTTTTGACAGAGTTAAAGCTATGATAATCGGTAACACTATCAGGATAATTATCACAACTGAAAGGAACCCTGAATGCTGAAAGTATTGTCATACAAAACTATCCTATTGGCAATTGCCGGGAGAACCCTTCCTGAAGCGAGATAAAGGTTTCGGTAAAGGAGATTTCGGGAATGGACTGTATTTGCTCGACAATCACTTGTTTGAGGTGCTCGTTGTTGCGGGTAATTATTTTAAT
>CAIJPI010000161.1 GCA_903822525.1 uncultured Bacteroidales bacterium
GTATTCCAGATGATAGAGCTCTGGTACAAAGCAGTTGAAGCATTAAGCTGGTATGGCCTCTGTCCGCAGATCTCTCCGTTGGGGCCTGCATTGGCAACAGGAACAGGGTCGATGCGAAGCAAAACAGTATCTGTATCAAAAACTCCGGAGCAACTGCCGGTGCCCTCCAGGGTGATCACGAACATAACGATCCTGTTCACCTGTGTGAGATCACTTCCGGCAGGAGTGAAGGTTGGGTGTAAAAGAGTAGGGTCATTCATGCTTCCACCGCTGGTATATCCCACACCGTAGAAATCCCAGTGAATGTTTGTAAGATTGTAAAAAGATCCGCTGCTGCCATTGAAAGTATAGGTTGGAATATCGCTGCAGATATAATCGTCAGGGCCGGCAATGGCAATAGGGAAGGGGTTAACCTGAACGGCTATGAAGCCCGGAATTTGCGCTGCGCATGAATTTAAATCAGTGAATAGAACTGAGATTGTTTTCGGACCAGGAGTGTCCCAGGTAATTGTTACTGAATTTGTGCCTTGACCGGCAGTAATGGTTCCCCCTGCAGAAATAGTCCAGTTGTAATTCGACATTCCTGCAACAGTAGAATATACGTTCCCTGGAATGGATTCACAGGTTGTAAGTGGTCCGGTGATAGTTGGAATTGGAAGTGCATTGACTGTGACACTGAAAGGTGATGAAGTTCCCCTGCAACCATTTACATCATCATATGTTATTGTTACCGGATGAATACCTGCAGTATTCCATGTTACAGTAATAGATGAAGATCCGGCTCCTGCTGTAATTGTCCCTCCGGGGACTGACCAGATATACCCCGTTTTTAATGATTCGGATGAATAAATATTTCCCGCTGATGTAGCGCAAACAAAATTTGGTCCGGCAATAGTAGGCACCGGTAAGGGGTTAATAATGATATTTTTGACTACAGCTGATGCAGCCCGGCAGCCATTGCTATTAGTATAGTTTACGCTTACCCATTGTGGTCCGACTGTATTCCAGGTTACATTTATTACTGCAGTATTTGCTCCTGAGGTAATCATTCCACCTGCTGAAATAGCCCAGGTGTATGCTGACATGCCGGCATCAGTTGAGTAGGGATTACCAGTCGAATTTACGCATGCTGCCGGAAGTCCGGTAACAGCAGGTACAGGTAATGGATGTATAAGGACATTATAAATTGAAGGGGTAGCAGCTGTACATGAATTAAGATCAATATAGTTTACACTTACTGTATGATTTCCGGAAGTATTCCAGGTAACAGAAATTGAATTAGTTGTACTCCCTGCAGTTATAACTCCGCCAGGAGAAACGGCCCAACTGTATCCTGACATGCCGCTTTCAGTAGTATATGTATTATTGATTGAAGTAACACAGGCATCTGCTGAGCCTGTTATTGTTGGCACAGGCAATGCATGAACAGTAACCGGAAAAACTGTGCTGGTTGCAGCAGTACAACCATTTCCGTTTATGTAATTTACTGTAACAGATTGAATTCCTGATGTATTCCATTGTACAGTAACAATGTTGTTGTTTGGCCCGCCTCCGGCTGTTGCTGTACCTCCGGCAGAAACAACCCATGAATAACCTGTCATTCCAGGATTTGTAGTATAAATATTCCCTGTTGAATTCAGACATACGGAAGCCGGACCTGAATTAGCCGGTACCGGTAAAGGATTCACCGTAATATTGTAAATGCTTGGTACTGCTGCGGTACAACCGTTAATATCAGTATATACAACGCTTACAGTCTGGGTACCTGTGATATTCCATAATATATCAATAGTATTGTCGGCAGGAGTACCGCCACTTTGAATGCTTCCACCTGCTGAAACTACCCAGGTATAAGCGCTCATCAGGGCTGTGGTAGAATAGGATTGTGTTGTGTTCAGGCAGGCTGCAGCGGGACCGGCAATTACAGGAACAGGAAGGGGATTGACAGTTACATTATAAACAGAAGGTATTATGGAAGTACAGCTATTTGCATCAGTATAACTCACATTGATAGAATGTGCACCAGTTGTGTTCCATGTAACGGTAACTGAATTTGTAGCACCCCCGCCGGTTATGATTCCTCCAGCCGGAATGTTCCACGCATAAGCTGTCATTCCAGCTTCGGTGGTGTAAATATTTCCTGTTGAGGTATTACAAACAGATGCTGATCCAATAATTGTCGGAACCGGTAAAGGGTTAACAGTTACCGGGTAGTCGGTGGCTGCAGCCGAAGTACAGGCATCAGCATCGGTATAACTAACACTTACTAACTGTGGACCAGCCGTATTCCATGTAACAGTAATGGTATTATCTGTAGGGGTACCACCGGCTGTGGCAAGTCCTCCTGCAGAAACAGTCCAGTTATACCCTGTCATCAGGGCTTCGGTCGTGTATACGTTTCCGGTCGAATTAATACAAACTGGTGTAGGTCCGGTTATAGTAGGCGACGGCAGTGGATTAACCATAACTGCGTAGGGTGCTGCAATAGTAACAGTGCATAAGTTTCCACGCGTAAATGTAACACTAACAGACTGAGACCCTACAGCGTTCCAGTTGATGTTGATAAAATTATCATTAACACCACCTCCTGACACAATGGCCCCCCCGCCTGAAAAGCTCCAGGTGTAATTGCTCATGGAAGTTTGTGTGGTATAGGTCTGGGTGGTTCCATTGCAGAAGCTTGTAGTTCCGCTAATTGTTGGTAAATCATTCGGAATGATAATAATGGTCAATTCCGGTGAGTTTTGTCCCAGCGGGCAAGTAGCATTTTTTCCGTGCACTTTGAGAGTTCCCCCTGAAGTGATATTTGGAAAATTTAAACTAACTGTATTGGAAGGAGTGGTGATACTGTCCCCGTTCGGTAAAATCCAAACACAACTGTCAGCAGATGCAATAGTCGGAATGGTAAATATTGCATTGGTCTGTCCCTGGCATATCTGTACAGGATTAACACCAGGTTGTGCAGCTAAGGAAGGAGCAACAGTTGGCGTGGCCGGCATGCTGAGTACAGTAATATCTAATGTTTTGTTGCCTGGGGTCAGATAATACCACCAGGAGTTGATAATTCTTGTATCCCCATCGTTAAAGTAATGGCATCCTGATCTTGGTGGAGAGGGATAAGTGCATCCGGGGTAGTCTGGCAAAGAAGCCGGCATTCCGCCTATGTTAGTATCATCCCACATGATTCCAAGTTTTGTTTCCCCAGAAGCTGGAATTGGCCGGATAATGTCCACTTTTATTCCCTGTGAGCTGCTTTCAATATCGTTGCATGGAAGATTTGTAAGCCCGTTCAAATATTGTATATCTACAGTTACACTTGCTCCATTTTCTATATGTGTGCCGCAACTGGTCATCCCGTCCCAATGTATTGTATCCCAAGTTGAGCAATCAGCATAACCTACAATGCTGTCAGCAGTTAGATCAGTAACACACCCTGGTGTGTTTATATGCAAGGTTATAGATCCTGATTTTGTAACTTTTATCAAAAAATCAATGGTTCCATCGCAGTATGGAATGCTTGCAAATCCTCCATCACAGATTTCTCCAAAAATACCAGTGGGGTATATAAGTGGATCCGGGTCATTAAGAAATTCTTTGTATTGTGGGAAATCATCAGGCGTTGTATTTCCATAATCGAAGGATTTCCGGTCTGATACCCAGTCACCAGTATTCGCTGCACCCCAAGGGTTGCAGTTTATAAAAAAGTGTCCACCGTTCCACCCATTTATATTAAGCTTAGTGACTATCCCATCATCAGCATAAATAAACATTTCGGTATTTGGACAATTTGACATACTTCCATCACCAAATTGCCAGGCTTTACTCCATACTCTGCCATCAATAACAGTTGTCGAAGCCTGAACTACACTAATATCAAAAAAGCGAACCAGATGCCCATTATTTCCACTGAATGAGCCTCCTTCAGAAGTAGCCGCAAACTCAAAATAATAATCTCCAGCCATAAGAGGTTGGTAAATACTTGGAGTATATCCTGCTGTAATCGCCCCAATATCAGGGCCATTGTGTGCTTCATCCCAGGTAGCTATGTATCCTGCTCCTGTCGATGGCACTAATGTCCAGGACAAAACAACCGTATTGTTTGTATCCCGGATCTGATAATATAGGTCGGCGTCATCATTCCGGAATCCAAAATATATTTTTTCAGTAGCAGGATCTTTAATCCTGACATTTAACCTGTATTCCGGAGCACAACTTGGAATTGCAAAAGGATTTCGCCATCCTCCACCTGAATTATAGTTCAACCAATACAAGGCCAGTTGGAGAGTTGGGGTTTCACTTACAGGTTCCAACTGCTTCGTCCCTTCAGCAAAACCAACTGATGCAGTACCAAGGATTAAAATCAAAGATAAAATGCTCCTACGCAGAAGCAATCGGATGTTCTTTGAAAGGTACATGTAAAGTTCTGAAAATGAGTCGATATTGTTTTGCATAGCTTTGTTTTTGATGTACTGTAATTTAGATCCGTTTCTCACCAAATTAGGCCATAAAATTATAACTTTTTAGTTATAAACTAACTTATTTTTTTTAGGTAATTATAGCCTAAAAGTAGGATTCTAATTTGAGTAATCAATCAGTACCCTTTTAAATGAAAGCACTCTAAAATATTATAATTTTAGCAATATATTTAAATCGACACGATGTATAATCTGTGTTTTGAATCGATATTTTCTATAAATTATTATCTTTTATCAGCCATAAATAGCTATTCTGAAGTGTCTGATGCTTGAAATGATTTTTGAAACAGTGCATAAAACATAATAATCAATAATTCTTCCATGTTTGTAAAGTTGAAAATAGTTCTAATCTCTCAGGGGGTAGTTCCCCGCAGTTCTGCTGCGGGATAAATAGTTTAAGGTAATACATCGAAAGCTCTGCTTCGAGTTAGTTTATAGAGCTGTCTTTCAATACTATTGACTTCTTTTGACGCTTAATTCCTGTATGTTCCGCTAACCGGCCCGCCTCTCATACTTTTTTATTAATTTTGGCAACTCAGATTCAGCATGCATTTTTAATACATTCAGTGTTAATCTGTATTCTGGTAAAAATTACCTTATGTGCGGTATAGCCGGATTTTACAATTCCAGATTAAACAAAGACCAGTCGCTCGAAGGCATTGAGCGGATGCTAGTTGCTATTGCTCACCGTGGTCCTGATGCCAGGGGAACCTGGTGGGATAACGGACTGGTGCTTGGCCATAACCGCTTAAGTATAATCGATTTGAGTCATGAAGCCGATCAGCCGATGCATTATAAGGGTAATGTTATGGTTTTTAACGGTGAAGTATATAACTATCTTGAGATAAGGACTGATCTGATCAGGAAAGGATACCAATTCAAAACGAAATCGGATACAGAAGTTGTTATGGCTTCCTACCTGGAATGGGGCACTGATTGCGTTAATCATTTTGTTGGGATGTGGTCGTTTGCACTATACGACAACAGGAACAATTTATTATTCGTTTCACGCGACAGGTTTGGTATAAAACCTTTTTATTATATCAATAAGGATGCTGGCTTCTATTTTGCTTCGGAAATGAAAGCACTAAAACCTACCCCGGTTTTTAGTAATGAACTGAACCTTAATCAGGTAAGCCGGGGTTTGCAGATGGGGTGGCTTTGTTACAATGATGAAACTTATTTTGCTGATATAAAAGCTCTGCCTGCTGCTCATAACATGGTTATTCGGTTCAATGCCAATGGAATTGAGGATATCGAAATCTCAAAATACTGGGATGTTTATACCGGAACCTATTCTTCTGCCTCATTTACAGAGAAGACTGAACAATTCAGGGAAATGTTTGCCGAAAGTATTGCCCTGCATATGCGCTCTGATGTTCCGGTGGCCACCTGCCTGAGTGGCGGACTCGATAGCAGTGCCATTGTTTCCGAAGTGCAGCACCAGCATCCCGGAACTTCATACAAATCATTCAGTATCTATTACGATGGGGATGGTGAGGTTGATGAGCGGCCATTTATTGATGAAGTGATTCGTAAATATCCTGCAATTGATCCGTTTTATAAAAAACCTTCTGACGAAGAAGTGAAAGCAGAGTTTCATAATGCCTTATTTCATGCTGATGTACCGGCAACAGGCTCATCCTTTGTTTCACAGTATTTCCTGATGAAACTTATTGCCGAAAATGGCATTAAAGTGGTTCTCGACGGACAAGGCAGTGATGAATACCTGGGCGGATATATGCATTCGTATTACAGGCTGATTGCCGATATGCTCAGGCGCGGAAATTTCGGGAATGCTTTTTCAACTACCTCCGATGTAGCATCCAACTTATCGCTGTCGGGCATAAAGAAATACAGCCATTTTGCTAAATCACTGCTGAGTTCGGTCAGCCCTGAGCAAAAATTGTATTCAATGGAATACAATAATTACTACCCTTTCCTATTAAACGAAAAGCCTTCGGTTACGCCTTTTTATCTGACTGATGCACCCGGAACCAAACTCGACAGTTTCCTTTATAACCTGATGTTCAGTTCCAGTTTACCCTCCCTGCTCCAATACGAAGACCGGAACAGTATGGCATTTTCGATTGAGTCGAGGGTGCCGTTTCTGGATCACCGACTGGTGGAATTTGCATTTTCACTGCGTAACGACGATAAAATCAAGGGCATTGAAACCAAGCGGATTCTCAGGCATTCAATGAAAAGTGTACTGCCTGAGGCAATCGTAAACCGTAAGGATAAAAAAGGATTTGTTACCCCAGGTGAAACCAAATGGCTGAGAGGGCCGCTGAGTCACCTGACAGAAATAAATTATGCAAATATCCCCTTCCTGCGCAAGGATCTGGTGAAATCCATCATGGATAAACACCGGAATGGTGACAATTCGAAATCGGTACTTGCCTGGCGTATCGCTACTCTGAACTATTGGATTCAGAATTTTGTATAGTTTGTTTTTCTGTAGGAAGAAAAAATAACCACTGAGGCACTGAGAGCACTTAGGAACACTAAGTGTTTTTTGATATTAATTTATCCTCCTTTTTGTAGTAAAACGAATTTCTGGTTCTGATGCTTTTCGCGAGATCTACATGCATTTTCTGAAAGTGTATAAGCCCAGATCCGAAGTCATCAACCCCATATTCTAAAACTCCTTACCTTTGCCTTCCTTTCAAAATAAAAAATGTTAGCTGATTTCCGAAAACTCTTCCGCCAGTCGGCCATATACGGCCTGGGTACCTTGTCGACTAAACTAGCTGGTTTTGTGCTGATTCCGCTTTATACCAAGAGCTTTTCGGTTGCAGAATTCGGTGTGCTGGGTCTGCTCGAAGTTAGTGCTGCCGTGGTGATATCTTTTTTCGGTTTCTCCCTGTATTCTGGGTTTTTTCGCTGGTATTGGGATAAGAGCGCCGAGGGTAAAAAGGAATCTCTCTTTTTTACTGTTACATTATTCCAGATCGGCATTGTAATACTTACGTATTTCGCAGCTCAGCCTTTTCTGAAGAGTTTCTCCCAGCTTATTCTTAATTCACCTGATTATACTTACCTGCTCAGGCTGATGCTGATTTCGTCGCTGATTCAGCTGGTTTTAGTTATGCCAAATACGCTTCTGCGCTTGCAGGAGAAGCCCTGGCTCTTTGCCCTGGCTAATCTTCTGCAGTTAATTTTCAGCCTTATCGTAACAGTCTATTTTATTGCATTCAGGCATGCAGGGATCGAAGGTATTTACTACGGGCAGATTGCAGGTAGTCTTGCCTTTGCATCCGTTTTGGTGCGTTACTCATACCGAAACATGATTTTTCGGTTCGAAGGCCAGCTTTTACGCGAATTGCTGGTGTACTGTTTTCCTTTATTTATGTCAGGGGTGGCACTGGTAATGCTGAATGTAACCGACAGGTATTCAATCGAAGTACTGGGAAATATGGCTGATGTTGGTCTGTATTCCTATGGATTTAAACTCGCAAATACCTTGAATGTTTTCCTGATCACATCTATAAATTTCGCCATCCAACCTATGATATACCGCATGATGAATGCGCCTGATAATAAGCGGTTTTATGCTAAATTACTCACCTACTATACCTTCGGTACCATGATATTTGGCCTCGGTATGATGGTTTTCGGATTGGAAATTACAAAGCTTTTTGCTAAGCGGATCGAATATTACGATGCCTGGTATATTTTTCCTTTTATTATCTATTCCATAGTATTCGGGATGATGAAGGATGTTGCCACAACAGGCCTGAGCATTTCAAAAAAAACAAAGGTTATCGCTGTTACAGTGATTATAACTGCTGCATTAAATCTGATACTTAATAATATACTTATCCGTTTGATGGGCAACCAGGGAGCCGCGCTATCGAAAATGTTATCGATGCTGGTATTTTTTGTCCTCACACTCTATTTTTCACAGAAAGTATACCCTATCCCTTACGAAATGAAGCGGATTACCCTGATGCTGGTAACTGCGGCATGCTTGTATACTATTTCATTGTTGTTCAATTCTCTGGATTTAATCCCGCGGCTTGGCTTCAAAGCACTGCTCATCGGTTCTTTCCCTTTTGTTTTACACCTGTTCAGGTTTTACGAACCTGTTGAACTTAGCCGGATACGCGGGGGGTGGAATAAATGGAGTAAGCCTTCCGAGTTTCGCGAAAATATTAGCCGACTAACAAAAAAGTAATCACACGGTATGAGAAAAATGCAAAATATTGTTTTCCTGGGTGCCGGATCTATTGGCACCGCTTTAGGTAACTCACTGGCAGTTCGCTCCGATCTGAATGTAAGTTTGTTAACCATTGAGAGTGACGTTGTCGGATCCATTACCTCATTGCATATCAACCAGAAATATTTTCCTAATATCAGGCTTGAACCTGCTTTAAAAGCTACCACAGATCAGAATATACTCAAAGATGCTGGAGTTGTCTTTATTGCAATTCCTTCATCAGCCGTTGTTGATTATATGCAGGTTGTTAAATCGATTCTTCCTGACGATGCCATATTGATTAACCTTGCCAAAGGATTTGGATGTAATCAGCAGATTATCTCACAATGCCTTGCCGAACATCTCCCCAACCCTGTATGCGCACTCAAGGGACCTTCGTTTGCCCGCGAAATAATTAACAATAGCCCGACGGCTTTTACGCTAGCATCAACCGAAGCTGAACTATGCAAGCTTTTGGAGCCGCTTTTTGATGAAACAAATATATTTGTAGATACATCCACTGACCTGCTTGGAGTTGAGATACTTAGTATCTTGAAAAATATTTATGCTATTTTAATTGGTATAGTTGATGCTCATTTCAATTCGCCAAATCTCCGCTTTATGATGTTTACGCGTGCTTTCAATGAGATGCGGAATATCCTCATCCACCTTGGCGGCTATGAGGAAACGATGTTCCATTATTGTGGAATAGGCGATTTTGGTCTTACAGCACTCAACGACCTGAGCCGTAACCGTACCCTTGGCTTGCTGATTGGTAAAGGCTTCTTCAACGAAGGTATTCCGAACAAAGTAGTGCTCGAAGGACGCATAGCCATGAGTATACTCCTTACTAAACTGGCTGAAAGCAACATGCCCGAAACCGATTATCACATGATGCTGCAACTCGATAAGGTTTTTGCCGGGAATACTGATATTGCTGATTTTGTGAATAAAATGATAAATGAGAGATATTAGATGAAATAGCTTAATAAAGCTGTTAAACTAAAGCATCTCATCCAGGATTTTTGCAATTTCCGAAGCAAGCACTTTACGGGAATATTTTAAACGGTTATCCATATTGCTTTTAAGAAGTTTCTCTCTGTAAAGAGCAAAATAGCCGTTGAGGATTTCTTTCATGCCAGCCTCGTTTTTATAATCGGCTGTTTGTCCTGCCCCGGCATCCGAGAGTATTACAGCAGCGTCACCATCTTCAGGTCCGATACTTATTACAGGCCTGCCTGAGCCCAGGTACTCAAAAATCTTTCCGGTAAGTATGCCTTTTGCATTCGGCGTATTATTGATTAACAGCAAAAGTACCTGCGATTTCTGAATCTCCTGCATAACATCCTGATGCGGCATGTATGCTATGCTGCTCAGATATCCCGAAAGGTTCGAATCATCAATGCTCTTCAAAACACCAATATCTACTTTCCCAACCAGTTTGATCTGCAATGCTGCAGCAAATTCCTTATTTTCCTGAACCAGTTGCGAAATAACCCTCCACAATTGGATTGGGTTTCGGGTTGCGTTAATACTTCCTATATGTGAAACAGTAAATTTTTCATCCAATTGCTCCAGGGGCAATGGACTCAGATCCTGTTCATCAAATCCGTTGGTAACCAGTTTGTATTCGCGGTTCAGTAAATTTCTGAATTCATGAATCATATCCCTGCTGATTACAGTAACTGCTGTTGCAGAGGCCAGTACTTTCTTTTCGAGTTTATGATGTAGTCTGTCAGCAAACCAGGTAAGTTTCAGCTGGTGATAAAAATCAATTCCGGTCCAGGGATCGCGAAAATCGGCCAGCCAGGGGATATTGAGTTTAGTATGAATGTTTAAAGCAATCAGGTGCATGGAATGAGGCGGTCCTGTTGAAACTATAACATCAACCGGGTTATTTTTCAGATAATCTGCAAGGTATTTGACAGACGGACGTATCCAGAACCTGCGTGCATCGGGGATAAAGAAATTGCCTCTCAGCCAGACCGCAAATCCTTCGGTCAGACCTGGCTTCTCCTTTTCCTGAAGGAAACCGGCATTCACTTTCTCGCCGGGTTTCATACCGACAAACCGCCTGTAAGCAGTATAAGGTTCAGTTATTGGTCGTTTAAGAATGGTAATCCCTTCCGGAATGTCTTTTTCCAGCGAATCGTCAACGGCTGGTGCCTCAGGGTTTTCAGGAGTATAAATAACGGGTTCCCAGCCATATTCGCGAAGGTATTTGCTGAATTTCAACCAGCGTTGAACACCCGCACCACCGCTTGGAGGCCAGTAATAGGTTATTATTAATACTTTGCGGACAGCTGTCGTACCCATAAGTATGACTTTATGCCTTTGGCTCGTCTTTGCTTTTGCCGAAGACCATAAATCCAACAGACCCAATAGCCAGCAATACAAGAAGCATCGATGATGCAAATGCAATTTTCTCGCCGGTAAAATATACTTTTGGCTCGAACCTGAATTCGATAGTATGCTTACCAGCTGGTACGATCATGGCACGTAATACATAATTGGCCCGGAAATATGGCGATACTTTTCCATCAATATAAGCATTCCAGCCTTTGGCATAATAAATCTCAGAGAAAACAGCCAGTTGTTCCTTCCCGGTTTCATAAGTATAGGTCAGGTGATTAGGTTTGTATTCGGTCAGCGTTATTGTTGCCAATGAGTCTTTGCTGATAATATGCCCTTTAATCTGCTCTTCAAAACGTTTATCATACACAGCTGTTTCGGTAGGTACAAAGTCAGTAAGTGCATTGATCTCCTCATCAGCATTGTTAACCATATGTGCATTGTTTACAAACCATGCGTTGCCAAGGGCCTGCATATTGATCTGAACCTGTGGCTGCCCACCCTTTTCGTCAGGGGCGATAAAATATTTGGTGTTGAGCATATTAAATACACTCATATTGCCTTTTGAAAGATGATGGTCTATCAGTTCCTGGTAACGGCGTAGTTTAGCACCATGATAGCCTCCGAGTGATTTGTGGAAATA
>CAIJPI010000162.1 GCA_903822525.1 uncultured Bacteroidales bacterium
ATCTTTGGGGGTGGCGAAGTGAAAAGTTTTTAATTTTGGATATGCAATGTTGGATGTACAATGTTGGATGTGCAATGTCGGATGTAGAATGTCGGATGTGCAATGTCGGATGTAGAATGTCGGATGTGGAATGTCGGATGTGCAATGTCGGATATGCAATGTCGGATGTGCAATGTGCAATGTCGGATGTGTAAACATCAATCCAGGATCCAGAATCTAACATCGAACATCCCTTAACCCCCTATACCATTGGACAAACCATTTTTAACCCGTAACCTTTGGATTTATTACGTGGTTTTTTGGATGGCTGTTGCAGCCATCCAATTTGCTTTGTCATATGAAATTTATGGGCAGGCATTACAGTCTGCAGTTCTGGATAGTGCAATATCGAACATAGTGTTTGCTTTTCTGGGTATCGGATTGTGGTATATGACCAGGTTCTCAGGAAAACAAATAAAGGGTTTCGTTAAGAAAATAGCCTATCAAATCGGAGGATGTGCATTTACCATGATTATCTGGCAGGTAATTTCCTATTCGTTACTCAAAACATTGTGCGAAAGTGATGAAGTGTATATGAGCTTTCTCACAACGTCACTGGTTGTCAGGATTATAACTGGAATACTCATCTATTTTCTGCTTATTTCTATTGATTTTCTGATCCTGAGCTTCGAAGAAATGCAGGAGAGAGCAGAGCATGAGGCGGCATTATCATCAATGCTCCGCGATGCTGAACTTACCATGCTGCGGTCACAGATACGCCCGCATTTCCTGTTTAACAGCCTTAATTCGGTCAGTGCACTTACACTTTCAAACCCGGAAGCAGCACAGGACATGATTATCAAGCTGTCAGAGTTCATGAGGCATTCAATCGGGCTGGGAGCCGATACAATGAATACGTTAAATGACGAATTGTATCATGCCGGGTTGTATCTGGATATTGAGAAAGTCCGTTTCTCGAACAGGATGGTTGTTGTTAAAAATATTGCCCCCGATTGTACTAACATGCTGCTACCGTCTATGATTCTTCAGCCCATACTCGAAAATGCAGTAAAACACGGCGTAAACACTATGCTTACATCCTGTACAATTTCGCTCACTGCCGAATGTAATGATACCTTCCTCGACATCACAATCAGCAATAACTTTGATCCGGATGCCATTCCCCGAAAAGGCACAGGTACTGGCCTTAGCAATGTCCGCAAACGTTTGTCAGCCCTATACGGTCGTAACGATTTGCTGATACTTAAAGAATCGGATGCTGTTTTTGAAGTTAAACTCCTTATTCCGGTGCCGAAAGCAACATCCTGACAATTTCATTCCTTCAATTATAACTTCATTGCTAATTTTTAAACGAACCAATCCAGATGCAATCAATTTCAACAATTATAATTGACGATGAGCCACTGGCACGCGAAATTGTCAGGCGATACAGTTCAGGATTCGGGTTGCTTAACATAGTAGCTGAATGTGGCGACGGTTTTGAAGCGCTCAGGCAAATACAGTTGTATAGGCCTGAATTGTTGTTTCTTGACATACAGATGCCGAAACTGGATGGGTTTGAGTTGCTGGAAGTTCTTGATTATCATCCGGCTATTATTTTTACAACTGCTTGCGATCAGTTTGCCATCAAAGCGTTCGAAATGAATGCGGTGGATTATCTGCTTAAACCGTTTTCGAAGGAACGATTTGAAAATGCGGTTCAAAAAGCACTTCAACGGGTAAGCACCGAGAAATCTGCCGTAACTAGTTCGATCGAAAATCTGAAAGAGCATACACAAGCGTCACGCGGAACTCTCGACCGGGTTGTGACCCGCCTGGGATCAAAAGTTGCAGTTATTCCTGTCGATCGCATATGGTATGTTGAGTCAGCCGATGATTATGTTATGATATATTCCGAACTGGGCAACCATCTGAAGGAAAAAACGATGAAATATTTTGAGGAGCATTTGCCCGGGAATAATTTTGTACGTATTCACAGGGGTTCAATTATTAATTTAGCTCAAATTTCTGCTATTGAGCCTTATACAAAGGATACTCATATGGTTACGCTTAAATGTGGTGCCAAACTCCGCGCCAGTGCCGAAGGGTATAAAAAACTAAGGGCACTCCTCTAGTTGTCAGCATACTATAAGAGATCTGACGATTTTCTTTATGGATTAGGATTTTTTTACTGGCTAAACCAAGGGATACCTGCTGGTGTACAGACACCCTGCGGGTGTGCAGACACCGTACATAATTTTTTCGTTACTTTGCGCCCTTACAACGCCAGATCTCTTATGCATCTCCCCATTTTTCAATTACTGAACTTCTCAATTATCCTTATTGTATTGATTTTCTTAATCAAATATGTATGGGATATGTTTTTTGGCGAAAACTACGAACCCCCTGAATGGGAGCATGCCCGGAAACAAGGCCGGCTAAGCCGCCAATTACTTAAAGTTTCGCGGAATTATCCTGATAAAATCCGCTTGTATAATTTCTGGCTTCAGATACAACGTATTAATAAGGATAAGGTGAAAGGCGATTTTGCCGAGTTGGGAGTTTATAAAGGTGACAGTGCTCGTCTGCTTCATCTGATGGCTCCCGATCGTGTTCTTCATTTGTTCGATACCTTCGAAGGATTTACGGGTACCGATCTTCAACCCGAAACCGGCAAGGCTGCAACCTATTCAACCAGCAACTTTGCCGATACCTCTATTAATAAGGTGCTGAAAAATATTGGAGGGGATCCTGAAAGGTTGAAAATCCATGCAGGATATTTCCCGCAATCGGCAATAGGTATGGAAGAAATGTCCTATTCCCTGGTAAATCTGGATGCTGACCTGTATAATCCTACCAAAGCCGGGCTTGAATATTTTTACCCGCTTCTCGCACCGGGTGGGGTAATATTTATACATGATTATAATCATGCCTGGGAGGGGTTGATAAGGGCCGTCGACGAATTTGCAGGCACTATACCCGAAAAGCTGGTTTTTGTTCCTGATTTGGATAGCACTGTAATGATCGTTAAGAACAAATCAGAATCGCTATTATAGCATCATGTTTTAATAAACAAAAAACTACTGGTTAAATACTATGTAAAATCAGCATTTAAACGCTTCATATTCTATATTTTAACCTTAACGTACTTTTTGTTTCAAAAAATCATAACAATTATTTTACATCAGGTGTTGTGCGTATCAAATAAGTTGTATCTTTGCACCCTCCTAAAAACGAAAGCCCCATAATAAGGCAAGCGTTTATAAGCGAAGGACTAAAGATTTTTGATAGTCCGGGAAACCTGAAAAGTTAAGACGATATAGGTTTCAAAACACGATAATGGCAAACGATTCATCGCTGCCAGCTTTTGCGAAAGCCTCTTGTGTTAAACGTCTTAATATCAGAATTGTATCCCGTAGTAACTGAACTTAGCCCTTTGTCGGAAAAAACCGCAACGGGCATTTTTTTTGGTGCGGATGATAAAGCAGGTGAATTAATTGCAAATAAATTGAGTTATCGGGTTGATAATCAAAATTTAATTGTACTTTTGCAGCCCCTTAGAAAAAAATAGCTGGAATTACCGTGGTTGCTTGGCTTTACTTCAAAAATGGAATAAAACAGAATCACAGCTTTTCAGTCGGACCTTTCAAAAGGTTAAAATTGACAGATTAACAACAGAAAAATCAATAAATTCAATATGCCTACAATATCACAACTGGTTCGTAAAGGTCGTCAGAAACTGACAGATAAGAGCAAATCGCCGGCATTGGATTCATGTCCTCAGCGCCGCGGAGTTTGTACCAGGGTTTATACAACTACACCCAAAAAACCAAACTCAGCTATGCGTAAAGTAGCAAGGGTTCGTCTCACCAACGGTAAAGAAGTTAACGCTTATATCCCTGGTGAAGGGCACAACCTGCAGGAGCACTCAATCGTAATGATTCGCGGTGGTCGTGTTAAAGACCTTCCGGGTGTACGTTATCACATTATACGTGGAGCACTCGATACTTCCGGAGTTGATGGCCGTAACCAAAGCCGTTCAAAATACGGAACCAAACGTCCTAAAAAAGGCGCAGTTGCTAAAGGTGCAGTAAAACCAGGTGGCAAGAAGAAATAATTGAATTTTTGAAACGATAAGGACATCTCAAAATGAGGAAATCATCACCCAAAAAACGTGTCATTCTGCCTGATCCAAAGTTCAACGAACAGGTAGTTACAAAGTTTGTAAACAATATGATGGAGCGCGGCAAGAAAAATTGCGCTTATGATATTTTCTACGACGCAATTGAACTCGTTACTGAAAAACTGAAAGAAGACGGTTTGGAAGTATGGAAAAAAGCATTGAACAATGTTACACCAAATGTGGAGGTTCGTAGCCGCCGCATCGGAGGAGCTACTTTTCAGATTCCATCTGAAATCCGTCCGGGTCGTAAACAATCCATTGGGATGAAAAATCTCATTCTTTTTGCCCGCAGGCGTCACGAAAAATCAATGGCTTCAAAATTAGCCAGTGAAATTATGGCTGCTTACAAAGAAGAAGGATCAGCGTTCAAAAAGAAAGAAGATACTCACCGTATGGCCGAAGCTAACAAAGCTTTCTCCCATTTCCGGTTCTAATCAAATAATAAGGAAGGTATAATACATGGCATCAGATAAACTGAAATATACGCGAAACATAGGCATAATGGCCCATATAGACGCCGGTAAAACGACGACTACGGAGCGTATATTGTATTATACAGGACGCAATTACAAACTGGGCGAAGTACACGATGGTACCGCTACCATGGACTGGATGATCCAGGAACAGGAGCGGGGCATTACTATTACTTCGGCAGCTACTACGGTAAACTGGGCATTTGATGGTCAGGACTACCGTCTGAATATCATTGATACTCCGGGTCACGTTGATTTTACTGTGGAAGTAGAACGCTCACTCCGCGTACTTGATGGAGCTGTTGCAGTGTTCTGCGCCGTTGGTGGTGTTGAACCACAGAGCGAAACAGTTTGGAAACAAGCTGATAAATATAGCGTTCCTCGTATATGCTTTATAAATAAAATGGATCGCGCTGGCGCTGACTTCTTTTCGGTTATTGATGAACTGAAAGAAAAATTAGGTGCAAATGCAGTTCCTTTACAGATCCCTATCGGATCGGAAGATACTTTTAAAGGTATTGTTGATCTTATCAGCAACAAGGCAATAATCTGGGACGACGATTCAAAAGGCATGCAATATTCGGAAGGACCTGTTCCTGAAGATATGCTTGAAATTGTTGATGAATACCGTACCAGGCTTGTTGAAGGTTGCGCTGAAGAAGACGACGTACTCTTAGAAAAATTCTTTAACGACCATAACTCGATTACGGAAGACGAAATGCATCGCATTATCCGTCAGTCGGTTTTGTCAATGAAAATAACACCGGTTATCTGTGGATCGGCATTCAAAAATAAAGGTGTTCAAAACCTGTTGGATGCAATCTGCCTTTACCTCCCAAATCCTTATGATGTTCCTGCTGTTACAGGTATCAACCCTGATACTGAACTTGAGGAAATACGTCATATTGATTCGGACGAACCTTTTGCAGCTTTGGCTTTCAAAATTGCTACTGATCCTTTTGTTGGGCGTATAGCTTTCTTCAGGGTGTATTCAGGCTCACTGCAATCAGGAAGCTATGTATTAAATGCTTCAACCGGTAAAAAAGAACGTATTTCCCGCATCATGCAGATGCATGCTAACAAGCAGATACCTATTGAATTTATAGAAGCTGGTGATATTGGTGCAGCTGTTGGATTTAAATCCATACGCACCGGTGATACTCTTTGCGACGAAAAACATCCTCTCATTCTTGAGTCGATGACTTTCCCGGAACCTGTTATCAGTGTTGCCATCGAACCTCGTACACAGGATGATGTTGATAAACTTGACATTGCTCTCCTAAAACTGGCTGAAGAAGATCCTACTTTCAAAATCCGTACAGATCAGGAAACTGGTCAGACTATTATATCGGGAATGGGAGAATTACATTTGGATATTTTAACTGACCGTTTACGCAGGGAATTTAAACTTGAAGTTAACCAGGGTGCTCCCCAGGTTGCATATCGTGAAGCTGTTACTGCTAAAGTACATCATCGCGAAGTATATAAGAAACAAACTGGTGGTAAGGGTAAATTTGCTGATATCATTTTCGACCTCGGTCCTGCTGATGATGCTGAATTTAAAGGTCTTCAGTTTGTTAATGAAGTTAAAGGCGGAAATATTCCTAAAGAATTTATCAGCCCTATTGAAAAAGGATTTAAAGCTGCAATGTCGAATGGTGTCATGGCCGGTTTTGCTCTTGAGAGCATGAAGGTTACATTAATTGATGGTTCGTTCCACGCTGTAGATAGTGATGCTTTAGCCTTTGAGGTCTGTGCTAAAATAGGTTTCAAAGAAGCTGCCCGTAAGGCAAAGAGTGTTTTACTCGAGCCTATCATGAAAATTGAAGTAGTTTGCCCTGATAATTATGTTGGTGATGTTACCGGCGACCTTAACAAACGTCGCGCAGTAGTTGAAAATATCGATGCCAAGATAAAATATCAGATAGTAAAAGCTAAAGTGCCATTGTCGGAAATGTTTGGATATGTTACAAGCTTACGCACAGTAACATCAGGTCGTGGAAATTCAAGTATGGAATTCTCACATTACCAGGAAGTACCAAAGTTTATTGCCGAGGCAGTGATAGAAAAGATTAAAGGATAACAATTCAGTCATAATAACGTAATAAAAGATTACAACGTGAACCAGAGGATTAGAATAAAGCTGAAATCGTACGATCACAACCTGGTGGATAAATCTGCTGAAAAGATCGTGAAGACGGTGAAATTGACCGGTGCAATTGTTAACGGGCCGATTCCTCTTCCAACCGACAAAAAGATCTACACTGTTCTGAAATCGACTTTTGTAAACAAAAAATCGCGTGAACAGTTCGAATTAAGTTCTTACAAAAGGTTACTGGATATCTATAGCTCAACAGCCAAAACTATTGATGCTTTGATGAAACTCGAGTTACCTAGCGGTGTGGAAGTAGAAATCAAGATCTGATGTAGTTCAGATTTGCAGTTGAAAGAATAAAAAAAGAAACATTAATATCTCGATATAATGTCAGGAATTATCGGAAAAAAAATAGGAATGACCAGCATGTTCGATGCCAACGGCAAAAACGTGGCTTGTACAGTTATTGAAGCTGGTCCTTGCGTTGTAACCCAGGTCAGGACAATGGAGAATGACGGTTACGAAGCCATTCAACTTGCCTACGAGGATAAGAAGGAAAAGCATTCGAACAAAGCCGAAATCGGTCATTTCAAAAAAGCTGGTGTTACACCTAAACGTGTTGTTGTAGAATTTACACGTTTTGAAGCTGACCATCAGAAAACATTTGGTGATGTTTTGAAAGTGGACATCTTTGAAGAAGGAGAATTTATCGATGTAGTTGGAACTACAAAAGGTAAAGGATTCCAGGGTGTTGTTCGTCGTCATGGTTTTGCCGGAGTAGGTGGAGCAACCCACGGACAGCATAACCGTCTCAGGGCTCCAGGATCAGTAGGTGCTTCATCGTACCCGAGTAAAGTTTTCAAAGGGATGCGTATGGCAGGCCATATGGGAGTTGATCGCGTTAAGATGCTCAATCTTCAGATTTTGAAAATCGTTACTGAAAAAAATCTGATTGTAATAAAAGGTTCCGTTCCAGGAGCAAATGGTTCATATGTAATTGTTGAAAGATGGAGCTAGTAGTATATAACATCAAAGGCGAAAAAACTGCCAAAACGGTTACACTCAACGATAGTATTTTCGAGGTAACCCCTAATGATCACGCTATCTATCTCGATACCAAACAGTATCTTGCCAACCAGCGTCAGGGAACTCATGCTTCACTTGAGAAATCAATGGTAAGCGGCAGTACCAAAAAACTGAAAAAACAAAAAGGTACCGGTGGTGCCCGTGCAGGTAGCCGTAAGTCACCTTTGTTCAGAGGCGGTGCCCGTGCATTCGGTCCACAACCACGCGATTATAGCTTTAAGCTGAACAAGAAACTTAAAAAACTCGCTCGTTTATCAGCTCTCGCATACAAGGTAAAAGAAAACAACATCACGGTTATTGAAGATTTTAACTTCGAAACTCCAAAAACCAGGGATTTTGCTTCTGTACTTTCAGCTCTGAACCTTGGCGGACGTAAAACATTAATGGTTTTGCCCGAAAACATTCAGAACATTGTGTTATCATCACGCAACCTGAAAAAAGCAAAAGTAACCCGGGCCTGTGACCTGAATACATACGATATTCTTCATGCTCAAAACCTGATACTCCTGGTGAGTTCAGTTAATGAGATTGAAAAATCATTCGAGAATTAGTAAATATCGTTAGCAATAACACTTAAATACAATAAGCGATGAGTATCATCATCAAGCCGATCATAACCGAAAAAATGACTGCCCTGGGAGAAAAACTGGGACGTTATGGATTTGTAGTCGACAAACATGCCAACAAAATACAGATTAAAAAAGCTGTCAAGGAAATGTATGGCGTTGAAGTGGAAGAGGTCAATACCATGACTTATGCCGGTAAACGGAAATCCCGCTTCACAAAAAGCGGTGTTCTCTCCGGGAAAACCAATTCATTTAAAAAAGCTATCATCACGTTAGCTAAAGGCGAATCAATAGATTTTTACAGCAATATCTAAGGAATAATGGCTCTCAAGAAATTTAAACCAACCACACCTGGTCAGCGTTTCAAGGTTATCAGCACCTTCGACGAAATCACCACTTCG
>CAIJPI010000163.1 GCA_903822525.1 uncultured Bacteroidales bacterium
AATCTTATTTTTCGAAATAGTATACTCAGGATATGTTGCTCTGAGTTGCGAACAGCTCAGGCCGGATTTAGCCAGGTGGGTCAAAAAGAGGGCAATACCAACCAACGCATCGCGGCCATAGTGTAATTCAGGATAAATCACCCCGCCATTGCCTTCACCACCTATAACCGAATGGGTTTCTTTCATCATTTTCACTACGTTCACTTCGCCAACTGCTGAAGCCGAATACGTATACCCTTTCCCTTCGGTAACATCGCGTAAGGCTCTGGTTGACGACATATTGGAAACAGTATTTCCGGGAGTATGCTGCAGCACATAATCGGCAACAGCCACCAGCGTATATTCTTCGCCAAACATTTTACCGTTTTCGCTAACAATTGCCAGCCTGTCGACATCCGGATCAACAACAAATCCAACATGTGCCTTATATTCAACCACCGTTTTGCTCAGTTCATGCAAATGCTCAGGTAAAGGTTCAGGATTATGAGGAAACAGTCCGTTGGGCTCGCAATACAGATCAATTACTTTTTCGACACCCAGCGCCCTTAACAACCTGGGAATAACGATACCTCCTGTAGAATTCACGGCATCAACGGCTACCTTGAAATTCGCCTTTTTGATGGCTTCTACATCAACCAGAGGAAGGTCAAGCACCATTTTTATATGCCTGTCAATAAAGGTATTATCAAGGGCATAACTGCCAAGCGAACCTACCTGGCAATATTCCACTTCCGGTGATTCAGCATTTTCGAGCACTTTTGCACCGGCCTCGGCATCCAGAAATTCGCCGTCGGAATTAAGCAGTTTCAGCGCATTCCATTCACCCGGATTATGACTTGCAGTGAGAATGATGCCGCCATGTGCTTTGCATGCTGTAACAGCAACTTCAACAGTTGGGGTGGTTGAAAGGCCCAGATCGGTTACATCAATTCCCATTCCCATTAATGTTCCGCACACCAGGCTGTTGACCATTACGCCCGAAACACGGGCATCGCGGCCTACTATAATTTTAATTCTTATACCCTGATTCTGGCTTATAATATAGGTAGCATAGCCGGTAACAAATTTAACTATATCAGAAGGTGTAAGGTTATCGCCTGGTCTCCCGCCGATTGTACCACGTATTCCGGAAATGCTTTTAATTAATGTCATATCATTTTTTCTGCAAAGATACAATTAGCCTGAAACTGAGCGCAGCGGCATGAACCAAAAGATTATGCCGGTATATAGTTTTTAAAAGCTTGTTAATAATATGCAATTATCTCATTCAGTGTAATATGCGGATATTTTTCGCTATATAACTTTTCATCAGTGCGATAAAGAAATAAATACGGAAGCATTGAGTTTACAGAAAGGTCAAAAACAGAATCCCAAAAATTATTACCTTTGCAGAATCAAAACCCGAATGAACACCCATGGATAATTACGAAGAAGATCAAGAATACCTGCGCGAACTGCTCGAACGCTTCGAAAGCGTTTCCGGGGAAGGTGGATATTCCTTTTTCGATAGTGGTGAACTTGAGGATATTATCTACTACTACTTCAGCGAATCGGAGTTAGTGAAAGCCCGTAAAGCTATAGATTATGCTATTGAGCAATTTCCGGCTGAAACAAGTTTCCAGGTGTTCAAAGCACAATATTTCCTCAATAACGGGGAGCCGGAAAAAGCGCTTGCAAGGCTCAACAGTCTCGATTCCATTGACCCGCAGAATCCCGATATTTCGCTTACCCGCGCCACGGTATACAGCACCATGCATAAGCATGCTGAAGCCATTCGCGAATACCAGAAAGCCATCACCAAAGTGGATGAAGACCTGGATGAAATACATACCAGTATTGCTTTCGAATACCAAAACCTGAGGAACTTTAAAAAAGCGGCCGAACATCTGAAAAAAGCCATAAAACTTAACGCCGAAAACGAAAGCCTGCTGTATGAGATCGGCTACTGTTATGAAATGGGTCAGATGAGTGAGGAAGCCATTGAGTTCTTTACAAATGAAATTGACAAAAGGCCCTATTCGCTTGTAGCCTGGTATAACCTTGGCATAGCTTACAGCACGCTTGAATTATACGAGAAAGCCATCGATAGTTTTGATTATTCCATTGCCATTGATCAGACTTTTACTCCTGCTTATTTCAGCAAAGCGCAGTGTTTTGAGCAAATGGAGTTATTCCAGGAAGCTATCAATGTGTACAAGCAGACTTTCGAACTCGAGAAGCCAGATGCCATGACCCATTACTATATCGGCGACTGTTATGCCAGTATGGAAAAATATGAAACGGCCATCGAATTTTACAGGAAATCGATAAGCCTCGAACGCCATTTTTCGGATGCCTGGATGGGTATCGGACTATGTTTTATCGAACTGGGTCAGCCAAGCGAAGCCCTTTCGCATATGGAGCAGGCTATTAAACTTGAATCGGATAATGCCGAATACTATATTGTGCTTGCCGAAACGCAACTTTCGCTTGAAATGCAGGACGAAGCTGTATTATCGTACCAGAAAGCCAGCGAACTTGAGCCCTACCATGCTGAAATATGGCTCGATTACTCCGACTTTTATGCCGATGTAAAAAAGGATTATGCCCGGGCACTCGAGATACTTGAGGACGGGATATATTACCAGGGCGAAAACAGTGCCTTAACTTACAGGCGTGTTGCATATCTGTATGAAGCCGGCAAGCATAAGGAAGCTATCCTTGAACTTTTTATCGCTTTAACGCAGGATTTCGATGCACATGTGCAACTGCTCGAATATTCGGAAAAAGCAAAGAACTCAACCGAAATTCTTGCCGTTATATCATCGTATAAGAACCAATCCTAAATTGGCTCACATATAATTTATCATATCTAAAACCTAACCCCCAAACCCTAACCCCTCATTCATATGGGAATTACTCAATGGATTGCCGCTACAGCGGTTGCTTTTATTGCCGCTACATCCTATCCTGGTGTTTTTGTACTTATGGTTCTCGAAAGCATGGTTTTCCCGATTCCCAGTGAGGCAGTAATGCCTTTTGCCGGATTCCTGATCGTGACCGGGCAGTTTACTTTTACAGGAGTAATTATTGCCAGCACTTTAGGAAGTATTGTAGGCTCTCTGGCTTCGTATGCGATGGGCTTTTACGGCGGTAAGCCATTTATTAAAAGGTTTGGGAAATACCTGCTGCTCGACACACATGACCTTGAAATCACCGAACGGTTCTTTGCCAAACGCGGGGATTTAACCATTTTTATTTCCCGCTTTATTCCTATTATCCGCCATTTGATAAGCATTCCGGCAGGACTGGGCAAAATGAACCTTTGGAAGTTTTCGATCTATACCATTCTTGGCGCCGGACTATGGAATGCGTTCCTGACCTATGTAGGTTTTAAACTGAAGGAAAACTGGTCGGAGGTGATGAAATACAGCCATACCATCGATATTGTTGTAGTTGCCGTGCTTGGCCTGGCATTTTTATATTATGCCTACAAGGTTTATAGCAACCTGACTAAGAAAAATACAGCCGTCTGATCATGCGTTTATACGGACTGATCGGATTTCCGCTCACGCACTCTTTTTCGCATCAGTATTTCGAAAAAAAGTTTGCTGATGCGAATATTCAGGATGCCTGTTACAAGCTTTTCCCATTAGAAGATCTGACTCAACTTCCCTTGTTAATACAGCAATATACTGATTTGCAAGGATTCAATGTTACCATCCCTTATAAAGTTGCCATTCTGCCATTTCTTCATTTTATCTCGGATGAAGCCCGGGAGATAGGTGCTGTAAATTGTGTAAAAATTGAACGGAACGCATCAGGGATTATTCTTAGCGGATATAATACCGATATTTTCGGTTTCAGGGAATCGCTGGTCCCGGTTTTAAAGCCACACCATCGCAATGCGCTTGTACTGGGAACCGGCGGGGCGGCCAAAGCAGTTTGTTTTACGTTGCAGCAACTGGGGATAAATTATACCCAGGTTTCCCGCTCGATAAAAAATAAAGCAAATAAGCTCTATTCACAACTGACTGAAGCAGACTTACACTACAATCTGTTAATTATCAATACCACACCTGCCGGTATGTTTCCAGAAATATCAAAATCACCTGATATCCCTTACCAGTTTCTGACAAGCCGGCATTTGTTATTTGACCTCATCTATAATCCGGATATAACCCGTTTTATGCAATCAGGTCTTGATGCAGGTGCTACTGTGCTAAATGGATTAAAGATGCTAGAACTGCAGGCTGATAAGTCGTGGGAGATATGGGGTGATTGAGGAGGATTGTTCTTTTGAATTTTTTAACCACTTAGGAACGAAGGACACAGAGAAACACTAAGAACTATTCTAATCTCTGAAACTCTGAAACACCAGAACGTGCAGCACTTGAACCCTTGAACGCCGCAGGCCCTTGAACCCTTGAACCCTTGAACGCCGCAGGCATTTGAACCCTTGAACTCTTCAAACCCTTCAAACCCTTTCAACCCCTTCAACCCCAACCCCTATGTCCGTCCTGATGCAATTTGCCATGTTTCCCACCGATAAAGGTGCAAGTGCAAGTCCTTATGTAAGCCGCATTTTAGCCATGATCCGCGAAAGCGGGATTCCGTATCAACTCAGTGCTATGGGAACTATTATTGAAACTGATACACTGGCAGAAGCCCAGGCCATCGTAAACCAGGCCTATGCTTTACTGCAAGCTGACTGCAGCCGCATATACTGTACTGTAACGTTTGATATTCGCGAAGGCAAAACCGGAAGAATGCAACAAAAAGTTGCTTCTGTCGAAGAAAAAATCGGCCCGGTAAACCACTAATTCCTGCGTATCACTTCGATGGTAAAATCGGCCGCCAGCGCAGCCAGTGCGCCCACTGCGGCAAGTACAGGGGCTATCAAAGCACCGATCACACCAATTGTAACGGGAATTTCAAGGTACACTTTACCCGAGTCGTCCTTGATGATGATTCGGTTTACATTGCCTTCGTCGATGATTTCGCGGATTTTGCGTAACAGGTCCTCCCCTTTTACTTTAAATTCAGACTTATCCATGACTGTTGTGTTTTAAATCTATCTGACGGGATTTCAATGCTTGGGTTACAACGAATAGGCATGGAACCTGAGTCCGGGCTACCTGAAATGGAGCGAGCCTAATTCTTCTCTGAAATTCTTCGAATCCCAATTGGATTTCCGGATGATTGGCATAATTTGTACTTTTGCATTTATGATACGGTATATTTTATCTATTTCTGTTATTTTATCACTCTTTGTAATGGTTTCATGCCATGGAAAACAGGATGAAATCAAAAAAAAGCAATTAACTGTCAGCATTATTCCGCAGAAGTTCCTGGCAGAATTTATTGCCGGCGATAAGTTCGATGTACAGGCCATGCTGCCAACCGGATCGAACCATGAGACCTACGAGCCGGCACCCCGCGATATGGAAAAGATATCGGCTTCGGATCTGTATCTTGCGCTGGGAGCGCTCGACTTCGAACTAACCTGGCTCGACAGGTTCAAATCCTCCAATCCGAAAATGCAGGTTATCAATACCAGCCAGGGAATCGTTATGCTTAGCGGCCACAGCCATGGCGACGAGGATAAAACGGAGCATAAAAGTCATGGCACCGACCCGCACACCTGGCTCTCTCCCTCCTGCATGAAAATTCAGGCAGCCAATATCTGCACCGCCTTGTCGGCAAGCGATACCGCAAATTCATCCTTTTATTTTCAAAATCTTCAAAGGTTTAATGCCTTAGCAGATTCTGCCGACAGAATTATCCGTCAAAAGCTAGCCGGAGTTCAGGGAAAGTCTTTTTTAATTTTCCACCCCGCCCTGGCCTATTTTGCCCGTGATTATAACCTGAACCAGATCAGCATTGAACAGGAGGGCAAGGAGCCGTCGCCTGCTTACCTGGCCGAACTCGTTAAAACAGCCCGTGAGAAAGGGATTAAAACCATACTTATTTCAAAAGAATTTGATACACGCAACGCCGAAGCCATAGCAAGGGAAATCAACGGCAAGGTGGTGGTTTTTGACCCTATGGCTTTAAACTGGGCTGAAAATATTATAAAACTGGCTGACTTAATAGCATTAAACCCATAATCCCGAAACATGAACAAACTTATTCAACTGGAAAATGTGACAGCCGGTTACGATAACGGGATTGTGCTGCGCGATGTTTCCATTTCGGTTTCGGACCAGGATTTCATTGGCGTTATTGGTCCGAACGGGGGCGGAAAAACTACCCTTATAAAGCTGATACTCGGACTGATAAAGCCTGTTTCAGGAACCATACAGCGTTTCGACGATCAGCAGGGAAGTTTTATTGGGTACCTGCCCCAGCAGTCGCATATCGACAGAAAATTCCCGATTACCGTTCAGGATATTGTACTTTCGGGATTGATGTCGGCAGGAACCACCTTCAACAGGTATTCGGCAGCTGATAAAAAACAGGCTCTCGACCTCCTCGGGCAGATGGGAATAGGCCACCTGGCAAGACGCACAGCAGGCGAACTTTCGGGCGGACAGTTACAGCGCGTTTTTATCTGCCGTGCGCTGATCTCATCACCCAAACTCCTGATCCTTGATGAGCCGAATACTTTTGTCGACAACCGTTTTGAACACGAAATGTATGAGTTGCTGCAGCAATTCAATCAGAAAATGGCCATTATGATTATTTCACACGATGTTGGCACCATCTCTTATTTCGTCAAAACCATTGCCTGCGTAAACACTTACCTGCATTATCACCCTTCGAATATCATCACCGAAGAGCAACTTGCAGGGTATAACTGCCCGCTTCAGATTATCACACACGGAGATGTGCCACATACCGTACTTCAGAAACACGATCATAGTTTCGATCATGAGCATGGCCACACTCACCATCATGAGCATACCCACGAATAATATGGCTGGAATTCTCACATACGATTTTGTTTTGCACGCTGTTGAAGCAGCTTTACTGGCCAGCATTACCTGCGGATTTATCGGTGCATACATCGTTGCCAGGCGAATGGTTTTTATCAGCGGAGGCATAACCCATGCTTCATTCGGAGGAATAGGCCTTGGCTATTTCCTGGGGATAAACCCGATATTCGGTGCAGCCATTTTCAGTATACTATCGGCATTCGGCATTCGGCTTGTTTCGAAACAGACCGACATACGGGAGGATTCGGCCATTGGCATATTATGGTCGTTTGGCATGGCAGTCGGTATCATTTTTATATACCTCACCCCCGGTTATGCCCCAAACCTTATGTCGTACCTTTTTGGCAGCATACTTACCGTTACACCTACCGATCTGACCTTAATGGCAATACTGGCTGCTGTTACCGTCGCAATCTTCACATTATTTTACAGAACCATACTCTTTATTTCGTTCGACGAAGAATACGCCCGTTCGCACAATGCCCCGGTAGAGACTTTCAACTACCTGATGCTTACCCTGGTTGCCCTGGTAATCGTGATTAACATCCGCGTTGCCGGGATTATTTTGGTAATTTCGTACCTTACTATACCGCAAAGCACGGCTAACCTGTTTGTGAATGATTTAAAAAAGATCATTATCCTTTCCATGATCATCAGCTTTGCCGGTAGCATTACCGGCTTGTTTTTATCCTATTACTGGAATATCCCATCGGGAGCAACTATTATTTTTGTATTTGTATTGATCTTTATGATCGCCCGTGCGATTGTTTTTATGCGAAACATACGGCAAAGGAATAATCCTGTTTCGGATTAATTAAACTCTGAATTTTTTATACTTTCATGTTTTATAGCAGGCATAGGTTTATGCTGATACAGGGACATAAATGCAAGAACCGATTTAACCTGGTTCCGTTGCCAGCTTTCAAGGATACATTATGTGGATAATGTCAACCCTCGGCAAATGCAAGTTTTCAGATTCCTTTAGCAGACACTATTCCATTTGATGAGAATTGTGTTAACTTTGTTTATACAAAACAACTGCAGTATACTGACCAGCGTACAAAACAGGAAACAATGCTGAAGTGGTCGGATGAATTATTCAGATATAATACAGCAAAACTTTGATTGTCAGATATTTATTATAATACCAGATTGAGTTAAAAGTTGTAGGTTAAACTTTGTGTTTTCTTAGTGTTTTAGTGCCTTCGTGGCAAAAAAAATGGCCACAAAGTCACAAAGCCACAAAGAGTCACTAATTTAGACTGATAAACCCTTTCTGAAATTAAGCCAACTACTATTTTAATTGATTCATTGATTGCACAATTTCATCTCACTCATTAAAAAAACGGAGGGAATTTGTACCAGGTAATAGTTGTATCCGACGGCACAGGCCGTACAGCCCGGCAGGCACTCAATGCTGCACTTACGCAGTTCCCGGGCACCGAAATTGAAAAAATAGTTCATTCGGATGTTCGCACACAAAAGAAAGTTATTGATATTGTGACTCAGGCAGGCAAGTCGGGAGCGCTGATTGTTCATACCCTGGTTACTGATACTCTGCGCGAACTTATCATCCGCGAAAGCCATAAAAACAATGTTGAAGCCATCGACCTGATGGGCCCTTTACTCACGCGTCTTTCGAGCCTTTTAATCCATGAGCCGGCGCAGAAGCCCGGACTCTATAACAAACTGAACAAGGAATATTTTCAGCGTATCGATGCCATGCAGTTTGCCTTTAACCACGACGACGGGCAGCGAACGCATAGCCTCACCAAAGCAGACGTGGTGCTGTTGGGCGTCTCACGCACCTTTAAAACCCCATTAAGTATATACCTGGCATATAAAGGCTGGTTCGCGGCTAATATTCCTATCATTATGGGAATACATCCACCGGAGATATTAAATGAGCTGGATCCTTCGAAAGTATTTTGCCTGACTACCAGCGCAAACCGACTTGCCGAACTACGCAGAACACGCAGCGAACGGCTCGGTGGAGACATCGGAAACTATTCCGAACCGGAATATGTGTCAAAGGAAATTAATTTCGCAAACCGGTATTATCAGCTTCACCCCGAATGGACACTTATTCATGTTACTTCCAAATCAGTTGAAGAAATTGCTTCTGAAATTCTGGCTATTATGGCTGGCAGGAATAATTATCCCGGCATGGAGTAATTTTTCAATTAAAAAAAACTGGAAAGGGCCTCCCCTGTCAATCCACTTTAACCATTTTGTAATCCTGGAGCTTTACCATTTTTATTTCGCGGTTTTGCAGCCCGGCGCCGGTTTTAGCGCCTGCGAAGTCAAAATTATATTGTAATCCGCTACCAGGGTGGTCAGGCAGGCATTTGGTGTAATCATTGCCGTACCACATCAGCGAAGTAAGGAAATACCATCCCATATCGTAACCCAGGAAAGCATGTTTTGATGGCAGCGGCACTGCACCGTATTTATTGCGGAACCGGGTAATAAACTGCTGGCAGGCTTCGCTTTCGTAATCGATATACGATGAGGTAAGCTGGTGGAAATTCAGGTTCACCAGGAATTCCGTTTCAAGTTCAAGTTCGTCCCAGCCATCCATACCTATCAGCAAAATATCATCCTGCCTGGCCATAGGATTCAGCAGAGATAAGAAATTGGGAACTATGGTTTTATTATTTGAAAAGAAGATTATAATGTTTTTTACCCCGGGCTTCATTTTCTTTGAAACACCTGCCATCAGATCGGTTGAGAATACACATTCCTGCAGCGTTCCTGCAAAAGAGCCGTCAGCCAGACCTTTTTTAAGCAGTATCGAAAAATCATCAGCAAGTTCCTTGAGCTCCTTTTTATCGTTTCGAACAGCAATGACATTAGCACCCTGTCCATGCCTGACTATAAAATCAGCAATCTTAGCTGAAGCTCCGGCTGCTGACACCTGTACTTTTACTACGGAGGGATTCCCATCAACAATACTTTCACGACGCGACAAGGGATTGATGATTCCGAAATTATTCTTTTGTGCAAAACGGGCTGCAATGGCAAAGGAGGTTGCATATACAGGCCCAACCATCATATCCAGTTTATCCATGCCAGGCTTACGGAGTGCCTGCCTGATTGCAAGCGTATCGGTAAGGCGGTCGGCATCCAATACCTGAATCCTGGCATGGAGCCCGTAATTCGCAAGCGAATCGGCCGCGAGCATAAACCCGGCATAAAACTGAAAATAATTAAAACTTTCATTGTCAGCCTGTTCTTTCTGTTCAGGCACATCGGTAACCTCAGCATCATCCAGCATAAAAGGAAGCAGCAATGCAACCTGGTATGTAGTTTTGCTGTTTTCAGGATTGTAACAGCTGCCTGGTATATTGAGTCTAATTGCCGTTGAGGTATCGATTTTAATAGCAGGCAGAATCTCATTTTTGCGAACGGTGCCACGTATTCTTATCACCATACCTGATTTAAGACCTCCGCTGAGTGTGGGATTCAGGTCAATAAGTGCATCAACAGTGGTGTTGTGGGCTTTTGCTATACTATAAAGTGTTTCCCCTGTTTTTACCGTAATTTCGTCAGGATCGGCGATGGACTTTTCTTCTTTTACAACAGGCACTTCCGGAATAACAAGTTTAGTGATTGTCTTTTTCTGCGGAATATTTATTTCCATTCCGTCTTTCAGACTTTCAAAACCCGGATTGGCTTTAAGGATTTCATCCACCGTTACATTAAACTGTTTCGAAATACCGTAAAGTGTTTCCTGCTTTTTAACCTTGTAAATAATTACATTCTGTTCGCCTGCAGGCTGAATCTGAACTTTCGGAGGCTCCGATGGGCTGGTAAGTTTCAGCTGCTTTTCAGTCTTGGCAACCTCTGTTTCGGGAACTGCTGCTGAAGGTTTCTGCGGAATACGCAGTACCATATCCGCTTTCAGGCCTTTATCTATCGAAGGATTTTCGGCACGCAACTCTTCAAGCGTAACATGATACACCTCTGCAATAGCTAAAAGCGTTTCACCCTGGTTTACGAAATGAATGTAATAGGGTTTACCCTTATAATTCTCAATAACCGACGAGCGTTTTACGATTGCTTCCTGGGCAAGTGCAGAATAAAAAGACGAAACAGCCAGAACCGTCACAAGCAGGGCAAACAAACGAAAACGCATGATATGAAAATGTTTGTTAATGATTTATTGATGGCATTTCGAGTATGATAATTCAAGACAGATATTTTACTTTAAGCAGGTACACTGTCAGTAAAAATTATCCGATCAGCATGCTTTACTCCCATTCGATAGTAGCAGGTGGTTTTGAACTGATGTCGTAAACCACCCGGTTAATGCCTTTCACCTTATTGATAATCTCGCTCGAAATAGCCGACAGGAATTCGTATGGAAGATAGGCCCAATCGGCTGTCATGCCATCAGTAGATGTAACAGCACGCAGAGCCACCACATTTTCGTACGTACGCTCGTCGCCCATAACACCGACTGACTGTACCGGCAGCAGCATGGTTCCGGCCTGCCATACTTTATCGTATAAGCCGTGGTTTTTCAGTCCATTTATAAAAATTGCATCCGCTTCCTGCAGAACAGCAACTTTTTCGGGAGTGATATCGCTCAGTATGCGTATGCCCAGTCCGGGTCCGGGGAAAGGGTGCCTGCTGAGAATATTAGGATCTATCAGCAGGGTTGTTCCTACCCGGCGAACTTCATCTTTAAACAAGCTTTTTAGTGGTTCAACGACTTTGAGTTTCATAAAGTCAGGGAGACCACCCACATTGTGATGGCTCTTTATGGTTGCCGAAGGGCCTTTTACCGAAACAGATTCAATTACATCGGGGTAAATGGTTCCCTGGGCCAGCCATTTTACGTCTTCGATACGATGGGCTTCTTCATCAAAAACTTCGATAAAAGTGCGGCCTATCGCCTTCCTTTTGGCCTCGGGCTCAGTAATACCTTTGAGTGCATCAAGGAAACGTTTGCCGACGTCGACACCTTTCACATTTAAGCCCATATGCTGGTACGAGTCGAGAACCGACTGGAATTCATCTTTACGCAACAGTCCGTTGTCGACGAAAATACAATACAAGCGCGATCCTATTGCCTTATGTAGCAAAACGGCCGCAACGGTACTGTCGACTCCGCCTGAGAGGCCGAGCACAACTTTATCCTCACCCAGCTGATCTTTCAATTCAGCCACGGTGGTTTCAACAAATGCAAGGGGTGTCCAGTCCTGGCTGCATCCGCATATATCGACCATAAAATTACGCAGCAGCACAGTACCGTCGACGCTGTGATACACTTCAGGGTGGAACTGAATACCGTAAGTAGATTCGCCCTGTATGCAAAAGCCTGCCACCTTTACGTCAGGCGTGCTGGCAATTATGCTGAAGTTTCCGGGTATATCCTGGATGGTGTCGCCATGGCTCATCCATACCTGGCTGCCGTCGGTCATACCGCGCACCAGTTCGTTCTGATGATCGATAAACGACAGGTTGGCACGTCCGTATTCCCTTATTTCGGAAGGAGCTATCACTCCGCCATCGGTATACGAAAGATACTGAGCGCCATAACAAACCCCCAATAAAGGGAAACGCCCCCTGATTCCGGACAGGTCGGGCGCCGGCGAACCGGCGTCGCGGACCGAAAAAGGACTTCCCGAAAGTATTACGCCTTTAATATGACTGCCCAGTTCGGGAATATGATTGTATGGGTGTATTTCGCAATACACATTCAGTTCACGTATACGCCTGGCAATGAGTTGGGTATATTGTGAGCCAAAATCGAGGATCAGAATTGTTTCGTGCATGGTGCAAAGATAAAAAGAAACTGAGAAACATGGGATGCAAAATGAGTGTTTATAAAAATAACCTAATATGAACAATTTGTAACACCGATCAACGTTTACAAGCTATATCGATCATGAAATAATTTAACCTTGTTCTTATCATACAGGAATACCAGGCTAAATATAAAGGTTCTGTTTAAGGAAAATGTGGAAAATTATTTGTGCTTAGTGC
>CAIJPI010000164.1 GCA_903822525.1 uncultured Bacteroidales bacterium
AACCCCTTCGACCCCTAATCCCTAAAACCTAATCCCCAACCCCTCTATTTTAATATTTTCCTCGAAATAAAGAGTTGATCGGATTTCGGATTTCGGATGTTGGATTTCGGATGTTGGATGTTGGATGTTGAATTTCGGATGTTGGATTTCGGATGTCGGAATTGGAATTTCTCCAACCCCTTAGCTCCCTAACCCCTAAAACCTAACCCCCAACCCCTACTTTAGTATTTCCCTCGAAATAATAATCTGCTGAATTTCAGAAGTTCCTTCGTAGATCTGTGTGAGTTTGGCTTCACGCATCAGGCGTTCAACATGGTATTCTTTTACATAACCGTATCCGCCGTATATCTGAACGGCCTGGGAGGTAACAATTCCGTTTATTTAATCTTTGAGACAAGTATTATTTTTTCAAAATCATCTTTCTTATTATAGTAGTCTCCCGCTGTTGAATTAGCAAAGTATAGATTCCGTTTGGTAGATTTGATAAATCAAGAGGAAACTTCTGCTCAAAAGAACTATAAATATATTCCGAACTGAAGAGTTTCGCTCCAGCATCATTAAACACTTGCATTGTAAACTCACCAGCCTTCAACGCTGGAATATTCACATAAATTTCACCTGTTGTAGGGTTTGGGAAGACAGTAATATTTTCGTACGAATCAGAACTTTGGACGCTGGTTATAATCATATAAGTCGAATCAGACATTTCGGAACTGCAGCCATTAAGGGTTACCATCACTGAATAATATCCGTTTTCAGTTGCTACAAAATGCTGATTAATAGCCCCAGATATAGGATTATTTCCCAAATACCACTGGTTACCATAAGTTGAATTGCTGGTAAGAGTATTATTGCTTACAGTAATAAATGGTTTTGCAGGAAAAGGGAATATTACCATGGTTATGCTATTTGATATTGCTGGATTGATGGAAGTACAACCTTCACTAGATGTCATAATTACTTTTACTGTATCGTTATTTAGCGGTTCAAATGTATAAGTACTTGAATTGATACCTGCAGTCGTATTATTTACATTCCATTGGTAGGAAGGGGTTTTTCCTCCGTTGGTAGGAGTAGCACTCATTATAACTAAACTGCCTTCACAAAAATTGTTAGCCGATGCTGCTATGCTTACCGACACCTCTAGTACCGGATTAACTGTCATAACAATGGTGTTCGATGTTGCCGGATTTCCTGATGTACACAACTCATTTGAAGTTAAAATAACGCAAACAGAATCAGTATTTGATGGAGTATAAGTATAAGTGCCAGAATTTGTACTGACAGAGATTCCATTTACTAGCCACAGGTAATATGGGCTTGTTCCTCCGTTTACTGTTGTGGCTGTATAAATAACTGGAGAGCCTTCGCATACTGTGTCCATTGAAGCTGTAATACTTACCATTACAGGCCAGTTCGGATTTACCACAACTTGAACTGCTATGCGGGGGCTTGCCATGCATGTACTGTCCTGTACATAATAGGTCGTAGTGTAAGTCAGAACAGGAGTAAGATAACTGCTACCTCCACCCAGATAAACACCGCCTGTTTCAGCGGAATACCAGCCCAATACTCCTATGCCACTTGCATTTAGGGTGGTAGAATTATCTGCACAAATGAAAAGATTCCCATTTGGAGTCGTATTTGCAGGAGCAAGAGGAGCACACAATTTGTGGATAAAAATATCCTCATGCCCTGCAGATGTAAGGTTGTATAAACCAGCACCAGGATCATAATCTCCGGTTCCCCTGAAAACGCCAGTGGTATATATATATCCGTAGGCATTAAAGTCAATTGCCCAGCATATTTCATAATATGGCCCCCCCATTTGTTTTACCCACTCAAAATTACCGGAAGCATCCAACTTACTGATAAATATATCATAGTCACCTTTTGATATAAGTTCGCAAGTTCCAACTCCAGGGTCAAAATCAACTGTATCTGAAAAATATCCCGTACTATAAATACCTCCGGAGGCATCAAGATCTATCGATAGGCCAGCATCATATTGTGTTCCTCCTATTTGTTTAGCCCAAACAAAATTACCTGATGCATTTAATTTGCTTAAATAAATATCTGGACCTCCTATTGCTGTTAGATTGTAGTTGTTAGCACCTGGATCAAAATCGGCAGTACCCTCAAAATGACCAATTGTATAAACATTTCCCAAGTTGTCAATATCAATTGAATTGCCTACATCAAATAATGGTCCTCCAATCTGTTTGGCCCAGACAAAATTACCTGAAGAATTAAGTTTACTTATATATGCATCATAACCTCCTTTAGCCGTCAGAACGTAGTTCCCTGTGCTGGGGTCAAAATCAACATTCCCTTCAAAATATCCGGTGGTATATACATTTCCTGATGCGTCAATAGCAATACTCTGGCTGATATTACATAAAGGCCCTCCTAACTGCCATGCCCAAACAAAATTCCCTAACGTATCCAGTTTGCAAATAAAAATATCATAATCGCCTTTAGAAGTGAGATTGAAGCTGCCTGGACCGGGATTAAAATCAGAAGTACCCCAAAAATATCCGGTTGTGTAAACATATCCGGAGTTATCTAGTGCTATTGAATTACCAACATTATGACCATTTGCTCCTCCCATTTGCACTGCCCAAACAAAATTACCTGCGGAATCTAATTTACTGACAAAGCTATCGTAGTCGTTTCCTAAAGAAATCAGGGTGTAATTTCCAGCACCTGGATCAAAATCGGTAGAGCCCATGAAATATCCGGTTGTATAAACATTCCCTGATGCATCAATGGTAATGTCCTGACTGAAATCACTTTCTACTCCTGCTATTTGTTTCACCCATCCAAAGTTACCTGAAGGATCCAGTTTGCAGACAAAAATGTCAGTACCACCAACAGATGTCAGGTTGTAAATCCCATTTCCCGGGTCAAAATCAACTGTTCCCTCAAAGGTGCCTGTAGTATAAACATTCCCAAAGGCATCAGACTCGATGGAAATGCCTTTATCATAATTTCCTCCTCCAATCCGTTTAGCCCATTCAAAGTCTTGAGCCGCAACAGAATAACAGAATATCATTAAAACCACCACCAAAAGAGAAGCTGTTAAATTTTTAGTTGTATTCATTCAAGATAATTTTATTGATTTTTTTAATTGTCGGATTTACATTTAGATATCTAAATAATTCTTTGCCATGAATAAACATAGTATGCATCACGATTTACTGAAGCAACATAGGGGAATTTAAATTAAGTATCCTATTATCCTGAGTGTTATTTTTTCTGATGAGCCAAATATAGTCTGAAATTCTACTGATAAATAATGTAATGGCCAACATTTGAAATTATTTCACAAATTTATTTAACCTGAGTTATTCACAAACTTAGACTGTGCTATTTATAAACTTAGTGAAATCTTTGAGACATAAAGCCTTGGTGACAAACTGAAAATTAGCTACAAAGCCACGAAAACACTAAGGGCTCAATAAGATAATATGAATAGGGGGCTTTTTATGAATAGTTCAGGCTAGAAACATTCTACTCTTTATTACAAATAAAAAAAGTTATTGAGATGAATTAACCTCTGAAGCCATTGTCAAATTGCAGCTTTACCGGTTTACCTTCAATTTTCCGAATAACACCTCTTGCTATCAGGTCGAGGAGCACTGTTTCCATATACCACCCGGCATTGCCTTCCAGTTTGCCGCTTAGACGGTCTTTTGATAAACGGGTCAGGTCCTTATGACTTATTTCAGGAAATTCCGCGAAAATGCCCATCAGGCATTCCCGCGTTATTTCGTATTTGTACCTAAGGATATTCTTTCCTGCTTTTCCTTCAGGATGTAAAGTCAGAATTCTTTCTTCTGTCGGCATGATTTAAGAATGTTGAATGTTGAGTGTCGAATGTCGGATTTTGGAAGCGCAAACTCAATCCTAAGCCAAAACACTGATCTGGGTAAGCCCGATCGAAAAATGTAATGAAAAATACAGAACATTAAATTAAGAATGAAATAGTATGGAGGCACACCATACTATTTCATTTTGAGAGCTGTGTATAATGCCTGCCTGCTGCAGGCAGGTTTTTAATTTAACTCTATGAAGGAATAAATCTTAGTACGAAAGCAACGCTTGCAATTTTGTAACCCTTCAAACTCGTCAAACGCTTCAACCTAACGAAGCGTGTGCATCGAAGCTAAACGTGAAACTTGAAACCAGAAACTTGAAACCCTGCTTGCAGCAGGTAAGCCTTCAATCCCCAACCCCCAAATCCTAACCCCCAACCTCTTCTACTTCAATATTTCCCTCGAAATTATGATCTGCTGTATTTCGCTGGTGCCTTCGTAAATCTGTGTCAGTTTGGCTTCACGCATCAGGCGTTCGACATGGTATTCCTTAACATATCCATACCCGCCGTGGATTTGTACAGCCTGGGTGGTAATTTCCATTGCGATTTCGGCGGAGTAGTATTTGGCCATAGCGCTGGCATATCCGTAAGGCTGATGCTGATCTTTGAGCCAGGCAGCTTTAAGGCAGAGGTTACGGGCGTTTTCGATTTTCACAGCCATATCAGCCAGTTTAAAAGCGAGCGACTGGTGATTGGAGATATATGTCCCAAAAGCCTTACGTTCCTTCGAATACTGCAGGGCACGTTCGAAAGCGCCGCTGGCAATGCCGAGAGCCTGTGATGCGATTCCGATACGGCCGCCTTCGAGGGTTTTCATGGCAAATGTAAATCCGAAGCCATCAGGGCCAATACGGTTTTCTTTTGGCACTTTTACATCGTTGAACATGACCGAATGGGTATCGCTGCTGCGCATTCCCATTTTATCTTCGTGTGGGCCTACACTGATGCCGGGGGCATGGCGGTCTACTATAAGGCAGTTGATGCCTTTATGTTTTTTCTCAGAATCGGTTTGTGCTATCACCAGGTATGTTTCAGCTGAATTTCCGTTGGTAATCCAGTTCTTGGTGCCGTTTACCAGGTAATAATCCCCCATATCGATGGCTGTAGTCCGCTGCGAGGTGGCATCGGATCCGGCATCAGGCTCCGAGAGAAGGAAAGCACCGATTTTTTCACCCCGGGCAAGAGGCTTCAGGTATTTTTCTTTTTGCTCTTCGGTACCGAATTCCTCTATTCCATAACACACTAATGAGTTGTTTACGCTCATAATCACGCTTACCGAAGAGTCTATTTTGGAGATTTCTTCCATGGCCAGCACATACGAAACGGTATCCATACCGCCGCCATCGTATTTCGGATCGACAAGCATTCCCAGGAAGCCGAGTTCGGCAAGTCGCTGTACATGTTTGGTAGGATAAATGGAGCCTGCATCGCGCTCAATTACATCGGTAATCAATTCACGTTGTGCAAAATCGCGGGCTGCATCACGTATCATTAACTGTTCTTCGGTAAAACTAAAGTCCATTGGGAGTAGAAATTTTTGAGGTTTATCTGGTTGTAAATCGGTTAACAAATATAGAGATAATACTATACATCAATAGATAAATTTAAGAAGAATGTTTTTTTTATAATGGCCATTCTGGTGCTATATTTTCAGTGTTAATAACAAACTGAAAAACTACCATTGTGTGGAGTTGTTAAATTTATAAGTATATGATTAACAAGATGATATAAATATAACAGGCTCAAGTATAGAGAAGCATTGTAATCAGAATTAGTGATTCTTTATGGCTTTGAGAATTAGAGACTATTTTTATTTAGCCACAAAGGCACTAAAACACTAAGAATACACAAAGGCTGAAACGAAACTATTACCTATTGCCAAAAACAAAACAGGCTACCCCGGTGATTCGGAGCAGCCTGTTGACTTTTTTCGGGCTGAAGCAGACTAGAATAGTGCAATTGCCCGGATTCAGAAATATTAATTCATGCTGAGGTACAGGATACTAATCTGTAACAGAGATCAAAATAACAGTAATCTGCCTTTTGACAGCACTGCTGCGCTGAAGTACCTAAGATATTTAATCTATAAAATTGTTCAGTGTTTAAGCCAGGGGGAAGAGGATTTTTTTGCCAATACCGACATTTCGATTGAGCAGGAGAATGTCTGGCCTTCAGCTAGCTGGAATTCAGCCAGGTTTTGATTGGCTCCCATATAGAAGCCGACAAAATCGGTTACCGACCAGCCATTGCTGTAGTCAATATCTTTCCATACATCAAGGTAGTAATTTCCGGCAATTACATCGGTAAGAGTGAAACTTACAGTAGACCCTGAACCTACAGCAGTGACAAATTTTACCGGCATGTTATTCAGCCAGTTATCGTAAGAAGTGTAAATGCTGACTTTTGAATTGGCAAGATTACCGAAGGTACCTGCCGGGAAACTGGCCGTGCCTGTTATCTGGGTGGAGGCTGAATTTACTGTGATGGAACCTTTGGCAGTTAACTCTCCTCCATTGCCGTCAGTTACAGTTACTGTAATAGTATGATCTCCTGCTGTTGCAGGCGCGGTCCAGGAAACTGAGGATCCGTTTCCTGAAATGGTTCCTCCTGAAACAACATAATGATACGAAAGCGGGTCGTTTTCCGGATCCATGGCAACAACAGTTATAGTGGCTACTCCGTTAGCATTAATACTTACCGGGTTTATGGTAAATGAAGTAATGGAAGGTCTGCCGTTAGTGGCATCTTTTTTACACGATACGACAGCCAGAGAAATCACAACAATGGCAAAAAGCGGGATGAGCTTTATTTTCATGATGGTAGTATTAGTTTAAAATTAAGGAAAAAAAAGAAAAAATTCAAATCTGGTTTAGTTAACTGGTATTTTGGAATAAAATGAAACAGTTTAAGTTAACGCTTGTTTAATGGAATAGGATAAATATCCAAAACAATTACTCTGTGTTAGCTGTATTTTAATAGTCTGAAATATTCAGAATAGAATACGCCCGATAATTATAGATACATTGAAGAAACCAGGTAATTGAAAATTGCTTATCGCTTTTTACTATGCATTAGGTTGAATTCACGGAAATCTCTATGAATAGTAAGTTTATACAAGGCTCTGACCCATCAGTGTAAATTGGTTTTCTGGCTGGGTTTCAACGCTCCGGGGATTTATTCAGCAGGAATGAATGTTTTCCCTTCGTAACTATTTTCACCGGAAGTCTGTAAATATGCGCTATAAAAAAACGCCTGCCTTTTTGAGGCAAGCGTTCTTTAAAAAGGGTTTTGACCCAGGAATATGTATGCTTACTCCACAACGATTTTCATAACGTGAGTTTTGCCGCCTGTTTCAATTTTAATAAAGTAATTCCCGCTGCCTGCATCTGAGAGGTCGAAGGAATAGGTATTTGAACCGGTACATTGTTTTATCTGCATGGTTTTGCCACGGGTGTCAAAAATGGTTACTCTCATATAAAGCATTTCAGAAGAAGCGCTGCTGATCACAAACAAACCAGCGGTAGGGTTAGGATATACCTGTATGGTTTTTTCAGGATGATCACCAACCGAAACAAACGAAGGAAGCTGTAACAAATGAACTGTGGCAGGAAGGGTGCCTGCTCCCATCACCTGTATATTGGCTGTGCGTATCACCGGTGTCAGGTTTTGCTGATAGGTAGCTGCTATAGTGCTATTACCTGACCCGGAAGTTGTAACCTGGCACCAGCTGGCATCGCTGCTGCATATCCATGACGTATTTGCAGTAACATCAAATGTTGTGCTGCCGGCCGGATCAGTAACAGTGCGCGACGAAGGCGAAACATCAAGGGTAGCAACAGGTCCATCCTGGCTGATGGTAACTGTTTCGGATAGAGGAACAATTCCTGTTGCAGTAACAGTGATGCTAACGGTGCGGTTCGAAGCAAATGAATTATCACTAAAGTTAGCCACCACAGTGCCTGAACCGCTTCCTGAACCTGTAACTGTGCACCAGGCTGAATTGCTGGTAGCTGTCCAGTTGAGGTTCGTGTTTACTGCAAAGTTTGCTGTACCTGCCGAGCTGCCTACACTCTGAGTCTGTGGATCGACTGTAAGGAAAGGCGCTGCACCGGCTTGTGTAAGTGTAAGGTTAGCATTAGGTGTACCCGGAACCGAGACTACCAGGTATGAAATACGCGAGTAAAGCGAAGTATTTTCTTCAAAGCTGGCCACCATAGTGCCATTGCCGGTACCCGAAGGTGTAACAATGCACCAGAAAGTGTTGCTTGTGGCTGTCCAGGCTGAATTAGTTGTAATAGCATAGTCAGTTGTTCCGGCAGGTGAAGGCACGTTCTGATCAATCGGGGAAACCGCCAGTGTTGGCAATGCACCTGCCTGGGTAACAGTTACCACAACCGGGCTTACTCCCGCCACAGTAACAGTGACATTCGCTACACGTGCTGTAAGTGAAGTGTTTTCCTGATAGGTGGCAACAAGAGTGCTGTTGCCGGTTCCCGAAGGTGTCACGGTGCACCAGCTTGCATTGCTTGCTGTGTTCCAGGCTGAATTTGATATAAGGCTGAAACTTGTATTCCCGGCAGGAGCAGTAACATTCTGATTTGCAGGGGTAACAGATAAAGTAGGTATCATGCCTGATTGTGTAACGGTAACACTTACCGGAGTGAGGCCTGTTACAGTTACGGTAACAGTGGCTATACGCGATGTAGTAAGAGTATTGTTGGTATAAGTAGCCACTATTGTTCCGTCGCCCGTTCCCGAAGGGGTAAGGGTGCACCAGCCTGCGTTACTTAAAGTTGTCCAGGCAGAGTTGGAGGTTACAACAAAATTAGTATTGCCGGAAGCTGAGCTTACATTCTGGTTTGCAGGTGTAACTGTAAGCGTTGGCGATCCTGCAGCTTGTGTAACGGTTACAACAACCGGAGAAAGCCCTATTACAGTTACAGTAATATTTGCTACTCGTCCTGTGATAGGAATATTCTGAGTATAGGTGGCTGTTATAGTTCCGTTTCCGGTACCCGAAGGGGTAACTGTACACCAGGCTGAATTGCTTGTTACCGTCCATGCTGAATTAGAGGTTACTGCAAAGCTGGTATTCCCGGCCGGAGCTGTAACATTCTGGTTAGGAGGCGTAACGCTTAGTGTTGGCAAAGTTCCTGCTTGTATAACAGTTACGGTTACTGAAGAAATTCCTATTGCGGAAACTGTAATATTTGCTGTGCGTGAAGCGGCGCCGGTGTTTTGTGTATATGTGGCTGTCAAAGTGCCGTTTCCTGTCCCTGAAGGAGTAACGGTGCACCATGCTGCATCGCTTACTGCTGTCCAGGCTGCTGTTGTGGTTACAACAAATGGTGTTGTTCCTGCCGGTGTGGTTACATTCTGGCTAGGCGGAGTAACTGTGAGTGTAGCAGCCCCTGTTCCGGTAACCAGCACATCGTCAATGGCCCAGGAATATCCGTATGTTCCCGTATAATTCCATTTGAATTTTACCTGTGCCTGGCCTGCAATGGCAGCTATTGCCTGGTTGAAAGTTACAGGATTGGTGGCTGAACTGGTGGTATAGGTTTGAATTATTGTCCAGGTTGTTCCATTGTTGATGCTGTATGAAACTTTTGCCGATGATCCACTGCCGCTTTTAAAGTAATGTTTAAACTGCAGAGTAACTGCAGAATATGCACTCATATTGATGGTAGGTGAAATCAGATCGACATTTTGTGTTGATCCGCTTCCATAGGCGCGGCTGTTTAGGTATGCATAAGTACCTGTTAGTGCCGGGTTTGGTGTCTGACCGGTGATAGTTCCGAAAAGCCAGATCTGTCCGCCTCCCTGTATATCATTCTGTGTCCAGCAGCCAGGAATTGTGGTGGCTGAAAAACTTTCAGAAAATGGGAGGGTATACACGTTGCAAAGGGTCGAAAACTGCACATCAGCCCCGTAATAGGTTCCTGTACTGTTGGTGGCATAGGCCCTGATGTGGTAGTTTGTACCTGGTGTTAAGCCTGTAAGTATACTCGAAAATACACCCAATCCGGATCCATCGGTGGTATGGTTTCCGGTAGCAACGGGATTGGCGGTAGTTGCCCAGCAGATTCCTCTTGCAGTAACTGATGCTCCCCCGTCGGAGACCACGGTTCCGCCCGATGTCGCTCCGGTTAGCGTGATTGCTGTGGTTGCTGCAGTTGTAACGGTAACGGCTCCCGGGGTAAAAGTAAGATCGTTGCCGTAAGACGTGCCTTCGCTGTTAACACCTACCAGGCGGAAATGATAAGTTGTACCGCCGGTAAGGCCTGTTATGGGTGCATTCACATTAAGGACTGTAGCGCCTGATCCGGCAGCTGTAACTGGAGTGTTTGTGCCATAGGACGCGGTAGTGCCCCATTCGAAATGATAATCGGTGGCAAAGCCGTTGGGATTTACGCTACCATTCAGTGTAGCATCGGAAACGGTAACAGCTGTTGCTGCCAGTGTGGTAACTACAGGTGTACTTGCAAATTTGAAAGAGGCAATTTTTGTTGCCCATGGCCATGTTCCGCCAAAAGTCCCTACATATTCCTGGGTTGTCCAGAAAGTCTGGTTATCGGAAGGATCAATATTCGTTGCGGTATAGTCACCCCAGCGGGAAGCGCCGGTCATGGCTACTGTTCCAGTCTGGATGATTCCTTCGGGAATGGAAAGCTGGTTTAGTGGATCGGTAGCTTTACGGCCGGTAAACCAGATAGAAGGGAACATAGTACTGCTCGAAACGGAATATGCTAATCCAATGTCGCCTGCGGCATTCATGGCAATACTGCCCATCCAGCGCGACTTGCCGTCGCCGGGGGCGTAAGTCGATTGCTGGTATATTGAGAATGTGGACCCGGTTTTCCGGTATTCGTACCATCGGATGCCTGCCACGCCACTGCCTGAATTTACGCTACGGCAGGTTAAAAATGATTCGTAACTTCCAAAATTGCGGTATTGATTACGGAACATAAGCCTGTCGCCCAATCCGTTCAGTGTTGTTGTTGTTCCCTGCTGCGATACCGAACCCAGTTCAGTATATGCGGCAACGGTTAATTTGGTGGTATAGGTAAATGTTGTATTGGCGGGAGTTGTCCAATCGGCATGCAATGCCCATATTCTGAGTTCGGATGAGGGCTGGTCGTCGTATACAAAATAGTTAGGTGTACCTGCAGGCGGGAAAGTTCCGTCACAATCAGAAGGTAGCATCGAATAACAATTATTTCCTGCTGATGAACCGGTACCTCCTAAGGTTTCAGTTTTGAAATAAACCATCCGGGCAGCGGGATCACCGATCAGCATTTTATCTCTTTCCATAACAACGGCACCAGCCCCTACAAATGGGGTGTTTACGAGATTAGTGTTAAAACGGTTTATTGTCAGGTAATATCCGTCGCTCCAAACGCTTAGTTTACCATAGTCAGGCATATAATCGAACTGGAAAGCATAGCGGTAATACGATCCTGTGGGATCAGGAGTGGTTGAAACTGCCACCATCTGGTATTCGGTATAGGGAGTGCCTGCACAATCAATGGCAAACTGGCTGATGATCCAGCGGTCGGCATTTTCGTCGTAAAGAATAATTGCATCACCATCGTTATGGCCGGTCCAGTTACCTGTAAACCCGTTCCAGATGGTTGATGTGGTTACCGGTCCGTAAACAGATGTTCCTGTTTTGGTAAACATCTGCAACATGCAGTTAACAGCCTGTACATAATGGTTAGGGCCTACGTCGCCAGCGGGATCGGGAGGTGTAACCCGGCCGGAGTTATTTGAATTGTTCAGACCGTTGAAGTTTATGATAGGAACAGCTGCTATAGCCTTGGTTCCATTGTTATATTCCGTTTGAAGTGCCTG
>CAIJPI010000165.1 GCA_903822525.1 uncultured Bacteroidales bacterium
ACTATAGTGGGGCAGGCTATTTCTAATCTGGACCAGTTGATATCAACAAATAATGCCTTAATAACCTACGATGATTTACCGGATATTAAAGCTGATGAAATGCAGATTCTACGGGTGTTTCAAAACCTTATCGAAAATGCCATTAAGTTTAAAAAGATAACGCCTGGAAGGGATTTACCAAAAATACATATCTCTTGTACAAAACAGGGCAATATGTTCCGGTTTTCGGTGGCAGATAACGGGATAGGAATTGAAATGCAATATCACGACAAGGTTTTCAGCGTTTTTCAGCGTTTGCATTCGGTAAAAGATTACCCCGGAACGGGCATAGGGCTATCCATTTGTAAACGTATTGTTGAGCGGCACGGAGGAACTATCTGGTTTGAATCGGTGCTAAACGAAGGGACTACTTTTTACTTTACAATACCAAAATGAAAAACCACGGAGACACAGAGGAAACAGAGATACACAGAGAATTTCTCGGAGTACATCCATATTCTCCGTGCCTCCGTAGTAAAAAAAATCTGAATCATGCAAAATCTCAAATTCGTTGAAATTCTTTTGATAGAAGACAATCCTGGAGATGCACGCCTTACGCAGGAGGCATTAAATGAAGGGAAGGTAAAAAACAACCTGCATATTGCGTACGATGGGGTAGAGGCAACCGATTTTCTGTTCAAAAGAAATGAATACCAGAATGCCCCGCGTCCCGATCTTATCATTCTCGACCTTAACCTGCCCAAAAAGAACGGGCAGGAAGTGCTGGCGGAAATTAAGGCCGACCTTAACCTGAAAAGCATACCTGTAATTATTCTTACCATAAGCAAAGCCGAAGAGGATATTGTCAGGTCGTATAACTTACATGCCAATTGCTTTTTAATCAAGCCAATCGACTTGAATCAATTCTTTGAAGTAGTCAGATCAATAGAAGATTTTTGGCTCACCTTAGTTAAACTGCCGGGAGTATGAAAAAATTGAATATTCGGAAAAAGATCCGCCTGGCCTTTGCCATGGTGTTTTCCATCATGCTGTTGGTATCAATATACTTATTTGTGCAACTGAACTCCATCAGCCAGCATACACGGACTCTTTACGAGCATCCATACCAGGTGAGCAACACTATAAGGGAAATGAAAACCGAAATTTACCTGAACGAAAACCTTGCCCGAAATATCAGGTACACAGATACCGACCACGCGCTCGACAGCCTGAAAGCCATAATAGACCGGAAAGATAAATTCATACTGCAAAGTTTCAAAATTGTTTCGCAGCAATACCTGGGCAACAAAGCCTCGGTCGACAGTGCAATAGCCATATACACAGCGTGGGAAAACAGCTGCGACAAAATGTATCAGCTGAAAAAGGATGGCATAACCGACAGCGTCCAATTCCTCCTAAAAAACAGTATCATCGTAAAATTCGACAGCCTGGTTTATTCCCTCAATGTAATCTCCGTTTTTGCGGAAAACAAAGCCAGAAATACGTTCAAAGAAGTTGAGGAAGCCGAAGGCAATGCAATGTATATATCGCTTATCCTGATTTTAGTTTCCTCTATTTTGGTTATATTCTTCATAAGGTACATTTCGCAAAGCGTTTTGCGCCCAATTAAAACCTTTGTAAACGAAGCCAATATATTATTAAGAAAAGAGGAAGGGCCAAAAGTTGTTGCCGACGAAAAACTGTTGCTGCTTACCCTTGATGAATTAAAAAATGCTTACCATAACATCGAAAGACAAAGACTCGAAATTGAGCTCATAAATCATCAGCTTGCCACAATCAACAATGAACTCGAAAACAAAGTGGAACTGCGGACAGCTGAATTAATCCTTGCCAATAATAAAATTGCCGTTCAGTACGAATCTTCGCGGCATCTGGCTTCCATCGTGGAATCGTCGGAAGATGCCATTGTGAGCAAATCGCTGGATGGAATAATTGAAAGCTGGAACCATGCAGCCGAAAAAATGTTTGGCTACACGGCCGGTGAAGCTATAGGGAAAAATATCCTGATGATCATCCCACCGGAAAATACCGGGGATGAACATCTTATTCTTGAGAAGATACTGAACGATGAAACGATTCATCATTACGAAACCGTAAGAATGAAAAAAAACGGCGAAAAATTCCCTGTTTCACTTACGGTTTCTCCGATAAAAGATAGCGAAGGAAAAATTACAGGTGTTTCTAAAACAATACGCGATAGTACTCAGCGCATAAAAGGGGAGGAAGATTTTGCCGCTTCCGAAATGCGCTATCGCCGCCTGTTCGAATCGGCTAAAGATGGAATTATGATCCTGGATGCAGAAACAGGAATGATAGTGGACGTAAACCCGTTTATGACCGAACTGCTGGGCTACTCTCATAAAGAGTATCTTGGAAAATCAATATGGGATGTCGGCCACTTTAAGGACATAGTTGCCAACAAGGAGAATTTCCTGGAGCTGCAACGGAAAGAATACATCCGCTACGAAGACCTTCCGCTCGAAACTTCAGCCGGGCAGATAGCGC
>CAIJPI010000166.1 GCA_903822525.1 uncultured Bacteroidales bacterium
AGACAAAAAGATAATCCCCAATACAACAGAGTACTTATTTTCTAACCATTAAACCTGATACCATGAAAATCCGCTTCTTTACAATCACAGCAAAAGCAATTGTATTTGTTATTGCTTTCGTATTAGTTCAATCGTGCAAAAAAAATGACAGCAATGCGGGTTGCAACAATCCTAACTTCACTGCTTCTGTTAACAGCAGTGCAAATTTTAATGCATGCGGAGCCTATGCTTATGAAGTGATGAATAATTATTCTATTATTGGAAACAGCGAGAACGACTGGATTACAATCGGTTTTCTTACAAGCGATCAAAGCAAGATTGTTCCCGGCACATACCAGGTTAACAATGGTGTAACCTTGCCTTCAGGGCAATCGTTTATAGTCGATGTTGTATATAAGGAAGATGGCACTGATCTTGCCCACACTTACCTCTCGACAAGTGGAACCCTGGTATTGACAGAAGCCAGTAGCACGCATTATAAGGGAACGTTCACAACTTCGGCATTGCAGATGCAGGGCAGTGCTACCCGCACGCTGAGCGCTTCGTTCGATGTGAATTTTCAGTAATATAAACCAGTTGTATCCGGGTTTATGAACCAGGGCCCATATAGTAATTGTGACAAGACTTGAGGTATAATCAAGTATACTTATGCATGCTGTAAATCCTTTTTAACTGAGGGTGGCTGCTTATTAAGGTTGTTGTGTGCCAGTATCTTTGTTTAAAATATCATGCAAAGATTTAAACAATCTTGTGTGGCAACTGTTATTTGAGCACATTTAAGTTATTCCACTTCTTGGTTTCATTAACTTTGCGCATCAAATACCAGCAATGAAAGATTTACACATAACAACCGGGTTTTCGCGATTGGATAAAGATCAGAAAATAGACCTGGTAGCATCACATCTTACTGAGTCAGCATTATTCAGCAATACACTACATAATTCATGGCATCGTGATGCAGGTGTACAGAAAATTTACGATGAATTCAGCGAAAACACCCTTGGTAATTATTTTTTTCCATACGGGGTTGCACCTAATTTTCTGATCAACGGCAAGATGTACATGCTCCCCCTGGTTATTGAGGAGAGTTCAGTAGTTGCAGCTGCTTCGGGTGCGGCAAAATTCTGGGCCGAAAGAGGAGGGTTTCACAGCGAAATACTTGGGCTTGAGAAAGTAGGGCAGGTACATTTTACTTTTGATGGAGGCTTATCCCTTCTGCAACGCTTTTTTCCTGAAATCCGCCGGCAGATGCTTGCCAATACCGAACGTACTACTTCCAATATGATGAAACGCGGGGGAGGTATCACCAATATCGAACTGGTGGATATGACCGATAAAATTCCGGATTACTTTCAGGTAAAGGCAACTTTCGATACGCGCGATTCGATGGGTGCCAATTTTATAAATTCGTGCCTCGAGGAATTTGCTGATACCTTACGTGATTTTGCTGCCGGTAATGATGCTTTTGCTCCATTCAGCCTGCAGGTGATTATGTCGATACTTTCGAACTATACACCGAATTGCCTGGTGCGCACCTGGGTTGAAGGCGAAATAAAGGAAGGACATCATTACGATGATTTTTATACTGACAGGGAATTTGTAAACCGTTTCGAAACCGGAGTGCGTATTGCTGAAGTCGATAGTTACAGGGCAACAACCCATAATAAAGGAATTTATAACGGAATTGATGCAGTGGTACTTGCTACAGGCAACGATTTCAGGGCTGTTGAAGCATGCGGGCATGCTTATGCTTCGCGAAACGGTACATACAGCAGCCTTTCACGAGTGGAAATAGAAGAAAATGTATTCCGTTTTATACTGGAGGTGCCTATGTCGCTCGGAACCGTTGGCGGACTTACAGCTTTGCATCCCCTGGCAAAGCTATCCTTGCAGCTGCTAGGAAACCCTGATGCTGCACAACTCATGATGATTGCCTCGGCAGCTGGATTGGCAAATAATTATTCGGCTGTTAAGTCGTTGGTTACCAAAGGTATTCAGAAAGGACATATGAAAATGCACCTGCTTAATATTCTGAATGTATACGAGGCTACTGATACCGAAAAAAAACATGCTGTCGATTATTTCAAGCATGAAAAAGTATCGCATAACGCAGTAAACAGCTTCCTGCAGGCTATCCGTAGTTAAACTATCAGCGAACAGGCATTTTTTGGAATGATTTTTTTAATGAACTTTGCCGGGTCGGAAACCGGAAACTCCCAAACTTATAAATACCTTGCAGTTCAACTCCCGATATAACGCCAAATTATTGCTTACAGCCGAATACCTGGTACTAAACGGTGCCAGGGCACTGGCAATTCCATTGCGATTCGGACAAAGTATAGCTGTAACTGAAAATACACAAGGCTTTATCTCCTGGCAATCCATTGCACATGATGGTTCAATATGGTTCAGCGGAAAATTTGAATTAAATGGCTTCAATGTCATCGAAAGCAGTAATCCTGATATTGCCATACAGCCCATGCGGATGCTACAGGCTGCCCGAAAAATAAACCCGCTTTTTAACAAGGATTCTGAAGGTTGTACTGTGGTCACCAGGCTGGATTATCCATTATTCTGGGGATTAGGCAGCAGTTCCACCTTAACGGCAGCTGTTGCGGAGTGGGCAGGAATCGACCCTTTCCGCTTGCATTTTGAAGTTTCGAAAGGTTCGGGATATGATATTGCCTGTGCGCTTGCAAGCGGACCTGTATTATACAGGCTCAGGGAAAGCAACCCTGAAATGGAAGAAGTGATTTTTTCACCTTCATTTGCTGATAAAATTTACTTTGTATACCAGGGCAGGAAACAGGATTCGGCCGAAGGTATTACTACATACCGCAACAGGAATTCAATACCGGATCAGAATATTGTTGACGCTGCTGATCTGCTGACAGAACGCATGCTTCAAGCCGTAACTCTTTCCGAGTTCGAAAAGCTTATGGCCGAACACGAAATGCTTATTAGCAATTTACTGGGTATGCCTGGCCTCCGGCAGACCACGTTCAGCGACCTGCCGGGCGAAGTAAAATCATTAGGTGCCTGGGGAGGTGATTTCTGCATGCTTACCTGGCGAGGCGATGCACAACTGCTGCCTGCATACCTGAAAAGTAAAGGCCTCGAAACATGGTTTAATTTCCACGATATTGTACTTTAGCGCTCAAATTCAGTTTCCAGATGACTCATTCTGATTTTTCCGGTTCCAGATTACTATCCCCTTTAGCTGAACCTGTCCAGGTTTCATGGCAGTCGCCCAGTAATATTGCACTTGTAAAATACTGGGGTAAAACCGGTCAGCAACTTCCGCTAAACCCCTCGCTCAGCATGACATTGTCAGAAGCCTATACCGAAACCATACTTTCAGCTCTACCCCGCGAAACTGAAGGCCCGGTTGAACTCGGATTCTGGTTCGAAGGCTTGCCTCATGCATCTTTCGGCAATCGCATGACGAAATTTTTGGAAACGGTCACCGAAATTTTCCCCTGGTTGCAGCAGGTAAATCTTAAACTCGAAACCCATAATACTTTTCCTCATTCGGCCGGTATCGCTTCATCGGCTTCGGCTTTCAGCGCACTGGCATTATGCCTGTGTTCGCTCGATGCTGTGCTTTGTGGAATTCTGCTCGACGAAGATGAATTCAGGTTCAAGGCTTCCTATATTGCCCGCTTAGGTTCAGGAAGTGCATGCAGATCGGTTTATCCCGGCTTTACAGTCTGGGGTGCTGCCAGGGCTGTGCCTGGTTTCTCCGACCTGGCTGCTGTGCCGGTTACAGAAGTGCATCGCGATTTTAAGAGCCTGAAAGATACCATCATAATTGTTAGCCGGAACGAAAAGCCTGTTTCCAGTTCCGATGGGCATAAACGGATGAAAGGGCACCCTTTTGCCGAAGCACGTATAAAACAGGCTGTTAATAATACCGCCGAACTGCTCGAAGCTATTAAAACCGGAGATAAGCAAACTTTTATAAGGATTGTTGAAAATGAAGCCTTTACTTTGCATGCGCTAATGATGACTTCAGAAGATGGTTTTATGCTTATGCAACCCGAAACTGTCCGAATTATCAGTCGCATACAGGAGTTAAGAAAGGAAACAGGTCTCGATATCTGCTTTACCCTTGATGCCGGTCCCAATATTCATTTGCTTTATTTTGCAGATCAAAGTGAACAAGTTAGAAAATTAATTGTTGAAGAATTATTAAAAAACAATGAACAAAATTTGCGGATTGACGATTATTGCGGTAGTGGTCCTGTCAAGATTACTTAGAACCCTTTAATTTTCGCTGCATCAGGTTTTTGTAAAAAAATTATAATGGTTATTAAGGCAGATATTTTTTACGGCAAAGTATTGTTATTCGGCGAGTACAGCATTCTTTTCAACTCCAAAGGACTGACAATTCCATATACACATTTCACGGGGCAACTGAGTTTTATCAACGACGATAAATACACGGATTACGAGTTCGCGGTGCAGTCGAATAAACAGATGAAATCGTTCCTCGATTTTATGCTTGAGCTCGAAGCGAAAGCTGAAATGCCATGTAATATTGATTTTAAAAGATTTGCATCCGATATTGAGAAAGGCCTGTATTTTGAATCGAATATCCCACAAGGATATGGTATAGGCAGTTCCGGGGCTTTGGTTGCATCAGTTTACGACAGGTACTGCATCGGTAAAATTGAGGCAAATGAGTCTATTTCGGGTGCGAACATCAGCAAGCTAAGGGAGATTTTCTCCAGGCTTGAATCCCTGTTCCATGGAAAGAGTAGTGGTATCGACCCTTTGAACTGCTACCTTCAGCATCCTTTACTTATTCACTCGCGCGAAGACATTGCCATTACCGGAGTTCCACGTAGTAAGTTCGAAAGCGAAGGCGTTATTTTTCTGGTTGATACAGGAAAAATAGGGAAAACAGGTCCGTTAGTGAACCATTTTCTCGAGCAGATGCGCTTTAAAGACTATGAAAATCTTTTCAAAGCTGAATATATTCCTTTTGTCAACCAATGTATCTCTGATATTCTGAGCGGTAATATGCGGTCCTTTTTCGAATCGCTTATAAAGGTTTCGGCTTTTCAGCTGAAACATTTCACCAATATGATCCCCGAAAACTTTATGCCTGCCTGGCAGTGGGGACTCGATTCGGGCAAGTTCCAGCTTAAACTCTGCGGTTCTGGTGGAGGTGGTTTCTTGTTAGGATTTACCACTGACTATGCTGCTGCAAAAAACTATTTTTCGGGTCTGCACCACGACCTGATTCCGGTTTATAAATCGGTGTAATCGGCCGAAACACTACACTTCCAGTAATTATCTTTTCCGGGAATATATTTTCCTGTATTTTTGTATCAGAGACCTAAGTTTTTGTATTTCAAATTATGGAAAAAACATTTATTCTTTCCGGCCAGATCGTTGATGTTGTATCAGGATCAATTTTTCCAGGAAAAATCGAAATTACTGAAGGTAAAATCTCTTCAGTAACAACTTGCACTGTTCCCGAAAAACAATACATCCTTCCCGGATTAATTGATGCGCATGTACACATCGAAAGTTCGATGCTGGTTCCGGCTGAATTTGCGCGCCTGGCAGTGGTGCACGGCACAACAGCTACCGTTTCCGACCCGCACGAAATTGCCAATGTACTTGGGATGGAAGGGGTTGATTTCATGATCGGTAACGGCAATCTCACGCCTTTCAAATTTCACTTTGGTGCACCTTCGTGTGTTCCTGCCACAGGATTCGAATCGTCGGGTGCTGTGATCAGTGCCAGTGAAATCGGACAGTTACTTCAGCGTGACGATATTTATTACCTTTCGGAAATGATGAATTTTCCCGGAGTTATTTTCGGCGATGCTGAAGTTCATCAGAAACTGGCATTGGCCGCCAGATTTAACAAACCTGTCGACGGGCATGCACCCGGACTCGACAGCGATTCAATTAAAAAATATGCTGCGGCCGGTATTTCAACTGATCACGAATGTACCAGTCTTACCGAAGCCATCGAGAAAATCGACGCCGGAATGCATATTCTGATTCGTGAAGGGAGTGCAGCCCGCAATTTTGATGCCTTGGTTCCGCTTTTGGGCACACATCCCGAAAAGGTGATGTTTTGCAGCGACGATAAACATCCCGACGACCTTGTAGCCGGACACATAAACCTGCTTGTAAAACGGGCTCTGCTGGCCGGATACGACCCTATGGCTGTTATCAGGGCATGTACATTGAATCCGGTGAGGCATTATAAACTGGGTTGCGGACTGCTTCAGCCAGGCGATGCTGCCGATATAGCAATTGTTGATGATCTGTCGGCATTCCTTGTAAGGGAAACATATATTGACGGAGTATTAACTGCCAGCGTAGGAAAAACATTGCTTCCTTCAGCTGGCTATGCATCCCCTAACCGGTTTTTAGCGCCAAAAACGGGCATTGAGGATCTTACAGTTGAGGAAGGCGCTGGCAAACTTAAAGTAATAAGGGCTTTTGACGGCGACCTGGTAACCGAGAAATTTTTAACCTATGCACTGGTAAAAGATGGTAAAGTGGTAAGCGATGTTCAGAACGATATCCTGAAAATTACTGTAATTAACCGCTACCAGCCTTCGCGTCCTGCAGTTGCATTTATTCAGGGGTTCGGACTCAGGTGCGGGGCCATGGCTTCCACTGTGGCACACGACAGCCATAATATAATCTGTGTCGGAACCAACGATGCCGATATGGTTTCGGTTATAAACAGCCTGGTTGCAAATAAAGGAGGAGTCGCAGTTACTGATGGTCTAAACCTGGATGTGCTTCCACTTCCTGTTGCCGGTTTGATGTCAGGAATGGATGGATACGGAGTTGCCGTTGCCTACGAGGCTATTAACAAAAAAGCACTGGCATTGGGAGGTTCGTTACGCGCACCTTTTATGACCCTTTCATTTATGGCTTTGCTGGTGATCCCTGAATTAAAACTCAGCGATAAAGGTTTGTTTGATGGAAGCCTGTTTGCTTTTACTGATTTGTTCGAATCAGAAACAGAATCAAATTGATTTTTTTGTTGTGTTGTACAACAGGAATTATGCTCTGCTACCCCGGATTTTAAAATAAATATCGGTATTTTATGATTGCTACATAATTGATATATAGTTTTTTATAAAATATTTATGATAACAAATGAATAAATATACATATTTACGATCTGGTAATGTATTTATTTATACTTTTGCAAAAAAATAACTGAAATGACTGAACATTTGAAACTTGACATTGTAAAACTTGAAGCAGCAGCAAGTAAACTGCGTGCCATGGCTCACCCTATGCGTATAGCAATTATCGAATTGCTTAATAACAACAAGAAACTTAATGTTACTGAGATATATGAGTCACTGCGTATTGAGCAGGCAGCAGCATCGCATCATCTTAATATTCTGAAAAGTAAGGGTATTCTTGCCTCGAAGCGTGATGGCAAACAGATTCATTATTCATTAAAAAACAGTACACTTCTCGATATTATTACCTGCATCAATAAATGCAACGAAGCTCAGTAATACTGACGAAGTAGTTTAATTTTCCGGCTGGTCCTCAGGGACTACAGATCCCATATTTCTTCCAGTTCCCAATTGGTATGCACCTCAAATATTTTGGGGTGCACGAGTACTCTTTCGGGCTGGATTTTCTTTATAAACTCCCCGGTATCCCATCTGCCGTTTCCATTGGCATCCATTATGGCTTTCAGTCCGTATTTGGCAGGAGCAAGCAATCCGAAATCAACCCTTTTACCGTTGGTGACAATATGCTGATCGACAACCAGCCCTTTTTCGGTTAACAGTTGTATAATCACCGGGCAGGTTTGTTCAAGTCTGTTGACAACCACAGCAAATTTTCCGTATTCATCCACAGCGCGCATCTGTATCGTTACATGCGTCGAATCGCAGGTATCGCTGTAAATGTCATATAATGAACTTTTGGGAATATAAAGGTCATATTTATCATTTGAGTTCCAGTTGTAGGTGACCAGTAAATGCCGGTGTATGCTGTCGGTAAACCGCGCCACAGGAGTAATGGTATTGGTATCTGCAGCAGTTTTTATGGTGAGCTTTAAAGCGCTCAGGTCATATGTTTTTACAGGGTTCACAAACGAAAGCAAAAGCGGTTTGCTATAGCCGAGCATACCGTTGCCCAGTGATGTAGTATACCGCAAAGGGATAGCCTTTCCGCTGCTTTTCGCCCTGCCTGTTACTTTCATGGCTGTGGCAATGCTGATGGTGTCGAGAACCACTCCCAGTTCGGAAACTTCAAGTTGCAGGGTGTCAGGGATGTTCAGTAACCAGGCATTCAGTGTATCATTTGCATGGTTCCATTCCTGAACTGCCCAGGGTAATGAGTCAGCGATATTTAAAGCACGGAATCCGGGCGAGGATACCGGGTACCGGAAAGCTACCATAAGCCTGTTTTTAGCTGCTATGGTACTTTTAAGGATACGCTGTGTTGAGTCAGGTTCAGGGAAAAGGTTAATTGAAACCAGAATCTGTTTTCCAAGATCTGATTGTTTGACTGCATTGGTATCGTTCAGGTTCACCGCATTGTAATAAGGCTGAACGGAATCGGAACTGAAACCTATCATTTCTGTAGGCAGGTTATACATATAATCGCTGTTGCCATCCAGAAGGGCTACTGCACGGTATTTGCCTGATGCCAGGCAGTTCAGACGGAAATTTCCGTTTTCGGTTGTACGCGAAACATAAACAGGAATCTGCTTCATTGGCAGCGAATCAGTGAAATCGGAATACAGCATGACCAATGCGCCTTTTACGGGCATACGGGTAAACGCATCGGTAACATTGCCCGAAAGGCTAAGCGAGTCGATATCAGGACCGGTCGAAAATGCAAAATTGAAATTGGCAAACGGGTTGTTTTCAGAAATATCGACAATGGCATCGCCCAGGTAAAAATTATAGGTGGTATTAACGCGGAGCGAATCTTCAAGTTTTATCACAACCGAGTGCCCTTTTATTTTAATATCGGGTAAATCCTTGAGAGGAGGTGAGATAAGGAGATATTTTTCGGGTGTTTTTAGTTCAATATATTCATCAAAATTAAGTACGATCTTATTCCCGTTGAAATTTGTAGAGAGGTCGGATGGCTGCGAACTGAGCATTTTGGGAGGTGTTATGTCTTTCGGCCCCCCGGTAGGTGAAACTATAGTAGCACACGAAATGGCATATAGAGCTAAGGCGACCGGTATGAACAGTTTCAGTATCGTAAGGAAATATTTTTGCAGGCCGGATTGCATATGTTGTGATTTTGCTTTTGCAAAGATGATAAAAATCCGGGGAGTAAATCATATCTTCTTTCAGTATTGGGTGCTTTAGAGAAAGTAAATTTATAATACCGTTCTGATACTTAAATTTATATCACACCAGCTGAAGTGATTAATATATTAATGGTTTTACACTATATTTGTGGCAGGCAAACTAAAGATATTTTTTTGCCTTGCCTTTTATATACTGCTTTCACCTTCCAGCTCGTATTATTCTTCCTTTATCGGCTTTTTCCTGTACCACTGAATTTATCACTTGCCCTGCCTTTTAATTCCATTGTGAAGCTGGTAATTTGCCCGGCTGCAATGGCAAGTATTAAATATTGTTCTGCTTGGATAAGTGAAAGCTGAAGCACTATTTCAAATTCCCAGGAGTTCCCGTCGGCATGTATTTCTATTTACCATTACAGTTATATGTTAGTCTGAATAGCTATGAATACCTGGCTTCTCATTATTTTTATTCAGTTGCTGTTAATCGGTTGCACCTGCGAACGTAATGCCATCGCAATCGCAAGCCCTTCCTACAAGCCACGTATGCTGATTATTACTGCTGATGATTTTGGTGCTTCGAAAAATATAAACGAGGGAATTGAATTTGCCGCAAATGAGAATGCGATAACTTCCGTTTCTGCTCTCACAAATTTTACTGCATCACTTCCTGCCTTGGTGAAAATATCTAAAATGCATCCGGAAATTGGCATAGGTGTTCACCTGAATATTACTACGGGCAAGCCGATACTGGCAAGTAGCCAGGTTCCTTCGTTGGTTGGCCCGGATGGCAGTTTTTATCCGCTGGACAAACTATTGCCTGTTATCGGCAGGGTATCGACTGATGAACTTCGAAAAGAGCTCAGAGCACAGGTTATGGCCCTGGCGGAATGTGGGATCAGGGTTGACCATTTATCGGATCAATACGGGATAATAAGTTTTTATGGTCCGTTCTATGATATCATGCTGGATCTTGCAATGGAATTTAAAGTCCCGGTCCGTTCGCCTGAAATTGCAAGTATTAAGTTTCCCCATGTTTTCACCGATTCAAAAATGTATAAATGCGGACGAAAGGCCGCATTCAGACTTGCCATGTCGAATCCTGTTCAGGCAATCCGACTGCTTAGGTATTCAGGTCCCGGCGAAATGGAGAAAAAATCCCGTAAACTGGATGAACTCGGAATTGCACATCCCGATCTGCTTATAGACTGTTTCTGGGGAAATCCGACTGCTTCCAATTATCTTAATATTCTCAAACATTTGCCCGAAGGAACTTCTGAAATCATAGTTCATTGTGGTACTTTTAGCCGGCAGCAAAATTATCCCGGCGGACTGGATCAGGAATATTTTAACAACAGGGAAAATGAGCTTGTTATTATTACAAGCGGATATCTGAAACAATATTATGATTATTTGAAAATCGAACGTATTGGCTATTACTCGCTGCCTGCAGATGGTAAATATGTTTTAGGTAAAAAAGATGAGGCAAAGAACCAGAATGGTTTAAATGCCATATTCGACAGCAAATAAGCTTCATGGACTGAAATATAAAGTGCTGGGTATTAAATGTATCCCGGTTTCAATTTTTTCATCAGGTAAAATATTAGCTGCATATTGATTTTTTATGTTTCATAGGTTATCTTTGTGCTTTCCGGGATATAGTTGCTCCTTCAACTGCCACTACTCAATCCATCTCCGCTTTTTTCCCGGTTTGTTATTTTTACATAGGTTTTACTGTAACTACTTTATTTACTAGCAGGCTTTCAGCCTGGTTTTCGCTTCTATATCTGAATGAGGATTGATTTTTACAGCATTTAAATAATTTTTTAAAAGGCAACAAAACCCCGGTAAAATATTTTGTGAAAAAGCATTTATCATAGTTATTTTCAATTTCCGGGGCATTTATTTTATAAAAGGTATTTCTCATTATCACTGTTACCAGCATGTTCTGCTTGTTTCCCGCCTATATCTCCTTCAACTCCGCTATTCCACTCTGTTTTCTGCCATTTTATCCGGATTGTGAATTTTAAAATATACATCATGAAACAAATACAAACTAACCCTACCGTAAAGTTTCACCTGGGACTTGATCTGGGCTCCATTTCACTGAATACTGTTATCATGGGTGAGGACAGGCAGATAATCGAAAATCGCTATACCTATTGTGAAGGGAGGCCTTTTAATGTTTTGAAGTCGGTTATCGACGATATTGTAAATAGATACGGTGCAGCAAATATTGGATGCATTGCCTTTACGGGAAGCGGAGGTAAAAAGTCGGCCGAGTTAATAGGAGGGGCATTTATAAATGAGATTATTGCTCAATCTACTTCTGCTTCAGTGCTTTATCCTCAAGCCCATACTATCATCGAAATGGGTGGCGAAGACTCCAAACTAATCCTGATGGAAAACGGTAAGGAGAACGAAAGTTCACGGTTGGCTGATTTTGCCATGAACAGCCTTTGCGCTGCCGGTACCGGTTCATTCCTTGATCAGCAGGCAAAACGAATTGGCGTTCCCATCGAAATTGAGTTTGGCAAACTGGCACTTTTATCCGAAAATCCGCCACGTATTGCCGGGCGTTGCAGCGTTTTCGCCAAAAGCGATATGATACACCTTCAGCAGCTGGCAACTCCTGTACACGATATAGTTGCAGGTTTGTGTTTTGCTGTAGCCCGAAATTTTAAAAGTAACCTTGGCAGAGGGAAAAAATACAAAGCACCCTTTCTGTTCCAGGGCGGGGTAGCTGCCAATGCCGGTATGGTCCGCGCATTCAGGGAAGTTTTTGAATTAACCGACGAAGAACTTATAATTCCCGAATATCATGCTTCAATGGGCGCTATCGGGGCTTTATACAATGTGTTGTCGAATGGCAGGGATACTGTAACAAAATTCAAAGGACTTGATGATCTTGATTTCTACCTGCAGAATAAAGAGTACGAAAATGTTTCGCATGAACAGCTTGTACAATCTGTTGCTACATATAACAAAGACGTTGTAGTTAAAAAAATACCAGGACAAAAAATCAAGGTGTCCCTGGGTATCGATATTGGTTCGCTTAGTACCAATGTAGTTCTGATTGATGATGAACATAATGTGGTGGCACGTAGGTATTTGCCTACTGCCAGTAAACCGTTGAATGCCGTTCAGCGCGGCCTGAAGGAAATATTTGAAGAAATCGGGGCCGATGTTGAAGTGGTTTCGGCAGGTACAACCGGCTCAGGCAGGTACCTGATAGGTGACTTTGTCGGTGCCGACGATATCCGCAACGAAATTACAGCACAAGCTACCGCTGCTATTGATTATGATCCGACTGTTGATACCATTTTCGAAATTGGCGGGCAGGATTCAAAATACATTTCCATACAGGATGGTGTTATTGTTGATTTTGAAATGAATAAAGTGTGTGCTGCCGGAACAGGATCATTCCTCGAAGAGCAGTCAGAGAAACTGAATATCAATATTATAAAGGATTTTGAAGACCTCGCGCTTTCGGCCTGCAACCCGGTTCGCCTTGGCGACCGTTGTACTGTTTTCATGGAGTCGGATCTGAATTCACACCAGCAGCGTGGTGCCGATAAGGATAACCTGGTTGGCGGACTAGCGTATTCAATTGTTCAGAATTATATTCAGAAAGTTGTTGGTGACAAACCTATCGGTAATAAAATATTCTTTCAGGGTGGTGTTACCAACAACAAATCGGTAGTTGCTGCTTTCGAAAAAATTACAGGCAAACAAATTATTATTCCACCCCATTTTGATGTTACAGGGGCCATTGGTGTAGCAATCCTGGCCCGTAAATCGATGGCCGAAGGTCAGCCATCCAAATTCAAAGGATTTCATGTGAGTGATCTGCCTTTTACCATCGATAGTTTTACCTGTAAATCGTGCTCCAACAATTGCGAAATACAGAAGGTGAAAGTCGGTGGTGAGAAAAAGCCGATGTTCTACGGCGGACGCTGTGAATTGTACGAAGTGGATGACCGCAAAGGAAAAGGAAAAGATATTCCGAACTATTTCGAAGAAAGGCTCAAATACCTGATGGGCGATTACCAGGAAGAAGCTCCTGATGGCCGCATTACTGTTGGTATTCCGCGTGCTTTGATGGTATTCTGGCAGCAATTCCCTTTCTGGCGGAACTATTTCAAGGAACTGGATTTCCGCGTTGTGCTTTCCGATCCGACCGATTATCAGCTTACCAAAAAGTCTCTTGAAATTATGGTTGCCGAAACCTGTTTTCCTGTGGAACTGATACATGGTCATGTGGATAACCTGCTTCAGAAGAATGTCGATTTTATATTCCTTCCGTTTATAGTAAATGCTAAAGGCACAAAAACCAATCCTACAAACAATCCCAACTGTCCCTGGATACAGTCGTACCCGTTTATGCTGCGTTCAGCTTTTACGGATCCGAAAACGAAAGATAAGTTCCTCACTCCAACTTTGCATTTCAGGTATTTTGGCCGTGTGCTGAACCAGGAGATTGCCTCTTTTATGAAGGAGAAATTCGGTATTGCAAAAACAAAAACCATTAAAGCAATAAATATAGCCGATCTTCAGCAGACAGCTTTTGAAAATGCTATTCAATCCCGTGGACGCATCATCCTCGAAAACCTTCCGAAAGATAAAAAAGCGATGGTTATCCTTGGCCGACCTTATAATACGGGTGATCCGGCACTGAACCTGAGGCTGGTTGAGAAACTGATCAACCTGAATACTATTCCAATCCCGGTTGATTTTCTGCCGTTGAACCAGGAAAATATTTTCGATGATTATAAAATGATGTATTGGCCGAACGGTCAGAAGATTCTCTGCGCAACCCGTATTATCCGGAAGGACGACAGGATGTTTGGTGTATTTATGGGAAATTTCCGCTGCGGCCCCGATTCGTTCCTCACGCATTATGTGCGCGATGAAATGAAAGGCAAGCCATACCTGCATATTGAGGTTGACGAACACAGCGCCGATGCCGGTTTGGTCACCCGTCTGGAAGCTTTCCTCGACAGCCTCGATGGTTACCTCAAAGTAAGCGGATCAAAACCCAGCGAACCTAAATATCTCCACAATACCGAAGATAAGGTTACCGGCCGTACCTTGTATATTCCTTATGCCCGTGATACGGTTCATGCTCTTGCAGCTTCGTCCCGGTTATGTGGTATAAAGGCGGAAGTGTTACCAATGCCCGGAGCGTACGAAATTGAAATTGCCCGCAAGCAAACAAATGGCCAGGAATGTTTTCCGTTTGTTGCGACGCTTGGAAGCTTTTTAAAGAAACTTCAGGAACCAGGTGGTGATCCGTCGAAGATGACTTTCTTTATGCCTGATCACAATGGCCCTTGCCGCTTTGGGGATTATAACAAACTTCACCGCATTATTTTCGACCGTTTGGGCTATTTTGAAGCCGAAATCCTTACACCTACCAACGATAACGCTTATGCTGAAATAGCTCCCGGCAAATCCGGAAAATTCAGGTTAAATGCCTGGAAAGGAATTGTGGCGACCGACCTGCTTAAGAAAATGGTGCAGGAAAAGCGTCCGTATGAAAAGGTTCCGGACTCCGCCAATAAACTCTACCAGTTCTGGTTAAATAAAGTTATTGAATCTATTGAAGGTGGTTCCAAAACTTTGCCTAAAACACTTGAAAGTGCCGGAAAAGAGTTCAGTAAACTCGAAGTAGTTACAGGCAAACGCAAACCTGTAATTGCTATTGTAGGCGAAACATTTATGCGCGATAATCCCTATTGCAGTGCATTCCTGGTCGAAAAGCTTGAAGCTTTGGGTGCCGAAACCATTATGGCTCCGTTTGGTGAATGGCTTATTTATTCGTCGTACCGCTATTTCCGCGACAGCTTATGGAAAGGCGATCTGAAAGGATTGTTTAAATCAAAAGTACAGCAGTGGGGGCAGCATTATACAGGCAATAAACTGAAAAATGCAGTCAAGGATTTCGTTGAAATGGAAACGGAAATCGAATTGGAAGAAATGATAAAACGAAGTGCTCCATATATCCATAAAGATTACGACGGTGATCCGGTGGCTGCTTTTGGTAGCGCAGGCGGACTTGTTCAGGCAAACATATCGGGTATTGTTTACATTATGCCATTCACCTGTATGCCGGGCACTTTGGTAGCTTCGGTAAGCAACGAATTCCGGAAGGATCATAATAATATCCCATGGGAAAACATTGCCTACGACGGGCAGGAGGATAGCAACATCGATTCGCGCCTGCAGGCTTTTATGCATCAGTGCAAATCGTATGCACGAACAAATAAGTTTGACAGTGAAAGGATGTTGCAGAATATATAAGCTGTAGGAGTCAGGTGTTATTTCAACAAAACTCTTTAAGTGGAGATATTCTCCGTATATGTATCAGTAAATCAGTCTTATAAAAGTATTGTTAGCCTTCGTTTTTTCGTAACAGTTATAGTTTATCGATAGTTAAGTACCTTTACAATCGTAAACTATAAACTGTGATCCAATGAAAATCATATTTTCCCGTATAGTAATTCTCCTGTTTTTTATACTTGCAGTTCAAAATCTGTTTGCTCAGCAAGAGTCGGTGATGAAAAATTACGATATCATTGCCAATAGCGAGAAGTCAGCCTATCTCAGTCTGATGAAACCACATGAGCAGTTAATCCTTAACAATTACGATCTGAAATACCACCGTTTTTACTGGTTTGCCGATCCTGCTCAGGCATTTATCCGTGGTGCTGTTACTTCGTATTTTGTGGCCACACAGCCTGCCATGAGCAGTATACAGTTTGAGCTTTCTTCGGGCATGTCGGCCGATTCGGCATCCCATCACGGATTTATGTTTGGAGTAAATCATACCGGAAATGTGATTACAGTGCCCTTTGGCGAGATTACTCCCGAAGGTACCCTTGATTCAGTAACCGTTTATTATCATGGCAATCCGACTACTACCGGTTTTGGCTCATTCGGAAATGAAATACATAATGGAGCCCCGGGCATGTGGACGCTTTCCGAGCCTTATGGTGCTGCCGACTGGTGGCCTTCGAAAAATGACCTTACGGATAAAATCGATTCCATCGATATGTATGTGGTGACACCCAAAGGAAATCATGTAGCCAGTAACGGAGTGCTTGTAAGTGAAACGCCTTTCGGTCTGAATTTCACACTTGCTCACTGGAAGCACCGGTATCCGATTGTATCTTACCTGATTGCTATTGCCTCGACCAATTATGCCCGCTTTACGGATTACCTGGTAAGCGGGAATGATTCGCTTATGGTTATGAATTATGTGTATCCTGAAGATTCGCTGCTGTTACGGGCCAATGCAGCAACTGTATTGCCTAGCATAGTCCTTTTCGAAAAGCTTTTTACACCCTACCCTTTCAGGGCCGAAAAATACGGGCAGACTCAGTTTGGATGGGGGGGAGGCATGGAACACCAGACCATGACTTTCCTTGGCAAAGGAGCCTTTAATGCCGAAATCATTGCACATGAGCTTGCACACCAATGGTTTGGCGACATGATAACCTGCGGTTCATGGCATGATATCTGGCTGAACGAAGGCTTTGCATCATACTGTGCCGGGCTGAGATATGAGAATATTGATAGATTTTACTGGCCTATATGGAAATACAATAACATCTCATATGTGTGTGCTGCCCCTGCAGGTTCAGTATATTGCGACGATACAACCAGTGTGGGCAGGATCTTCGACTCACGGCTTTCGTACAGCAAAGGCGCCATGATGTTGCATATGCTCCGCTGGGTTGTGGGGGATGATAATTTCTTTACAGGAATAAAAAATTACCTCGATGATCCGCTTCTCCGCCATGGGTTTGCACGTACAAGTGATTTCAAACAACATATGGAAGCTTCTTCGGGCCGCGACCTGACCGGATTTTTTGCCGACTGGTTTTATGGGCAGGGATTTCCCACCTATACGCTGAATATTAGTCAATCGCCCGATTATTCTGCTATGGTTACCATGTATCAGAGCCAGTCGGATACTTCGGTGCCATTCTTTGATCTTCCTGTTCCTGTACAGTTTTTCGGGGCAGGGCATGATACTCTGATGGTATTGAACCATACGTTCTCCGGTGAAGTATTTGCGGTTAATCCCGGGTTTACAATCGATTCGGTTCATTTCGATCCGGACCTCTGGCTGGTGTCGGCTCATAATACAGTTACACTGGGCAGGGATGAACTGCCTGCCGGTAAAAACCTGGCACTGATGCCAAATCCTGCCACCGATTTCCTGTATGTTCACCATACTCTCGGGAAGGTTAATTCAGTCGAAGTCCTCAGTATGGAGGGAAAGCCGGAATCGGCCGTTCTGAAAATGGAGGATGATACCCGCATGGAGATCAATACTCATACCCTTAAACCGGGAATGTACCTGCTCCGAATACAGTATGCGGAAGGAATAGTATGCAGGAAGTTTATGGTCGGGAGATAAAAGCTGTTTTAAACTAACCTGTACTCTTCTCAGGTATAGACAACGAAATACTTTCTGATAGACTTTTCTGTGCCGGGATACAGAATTGATATGTATTATTCAATTTTCCGGAAGGTATATCCTTGCCCGAGGCAATATTCAATATACAAAGGCAGCGCATATTCCATCCGTTCCCTGGCCTTTATACTGTCGTGAAAAACAATAATGGACCCTGGCCGGGTATTTTTGACTGCATTATTAAGACATTGATCTCCTGAAAGGCTTTTGTCGTAGTCGCCGGTGAGGACGCTCCACATTATAAGTTTGTAATCCTTGCTCAGCGTGCGGGCCAGTTTCCGGTTTATCTGACCGTGCGGCGGCCTGAATAAATTGCTTTTGACCAGCCTGCTGCATTGTTCAACTTCGGATAAATAGGAATGATAATCTGTTTTCCATGCTTTCACATGATGAAAGGTGTGATTCCCGACAGCATGTCCTTCTTTTAACAGAAGCTTAAGAATATCAGGATATTTCTCTGCATTTTCGCCCACACAAAAAAAAGTGGCTTTTACCTGGTACCTTTTCAGAATTTCGAGTACCAGCAGTGTAGCCTCCGGAACCGGACCGTCGTCGAATGTGAGATAAATCTCTTTATTGCTGGCAGGGAGCCGCCAAACCAGTTCTTTCGGGTAAAGGGCCCTGAGCCAGAATGGTGCCGAGTAAAGGTTCATAGATGAGATTTAAGCAGCTAAAATACGGACTTATTATTGATTTTTAGATGCCGGATGTACAATGTTGGATGTTGGAATTCGGATGTGGGATGTCGGATGTCGGATGTGGGCATTTGGATGTTAGATGTGGGCATTTGGATGTAGGATCCACTATATCATCCAACTTCTACATCATACATCCAACCTTGTACATCCAACATCAAAGATTGTACATCTAACATCCGACAACCAACATTTTTATCTGGGGAGGAAAAGTATTTGTCGGAATTATCAGATAATCGTACATTTGCAAAATAATAGCATAAAAGCTTAATGTAATTGACATTCAGATAATTATATATATTAAAACACATTTCAATGAAAAAATTAGTACTTCTGCGCCATGGCGAGAGTGAATGGAACAAGGAAAATCGTTTTACAGGCTGGACGGATGTTGATCTTTCGGAACGTGGCATTAAGGAAGCTGCCGAAGCTGGTAAAGTATTAAAAGAAAATGGCTTTGATTTCCGCCTGGCTTATACTTCGTACCTCAAGCGTGCTATTAAAACGCTGAACCTGGTACTCGAAGAGATGGACCTGATGTGGATACAGGTTGAAAAAAGCTGGAGGCTTAACGAAAAACACTACGGAAACCTGCAGGGACTCAACAAAGCTGAAACGGCCGAAAAATATGGTGATGCCCAGGTGCAGATATGGCGTCGCAGTTATGATGTACCTCCTGTTGAACTTACTGCCACTGATCCCCGCAATCCACGCCTTGATCCTCGTTATGCCGCTATAGGTAACGAAGCCCCTGTCACCGAATCGCTTAAGGATACAGTAAACCGCATGGTTCCTTATTGGGAGAATGAAATCCGTGAATCGCTGCGCAAACATGACCAGATTTTAGTTGCAGCCCATGGTAACAGCCTTCGTGCAGTTATAAAACACGTTAAAGGGATCAGTGATGAGGATATTATCAGCCTTAACCTGCCTACGGGTATTCCCTATGTATTTGAGTTCGACGATGACATGAATTTTGTGAAAGACTATTTTCTTGGCGACCCTGAAGTTATTAAGAAATTGATGGATGAAGTTGCTAATCAGGGCAAAGCGAAAAAATAATGTAAATATGGCTCCTTTCGTTTTTCGAAAAGGGGTAACTTGTTTTATATCTGTATTATGAGAACCTGGGTAATCCCCGACATACATGGCTGCCTGCTTACGCTACGAACGCTGGCTGAAGACCTGATTGAGATTCGCAAAGAAGATGAACTCATTTTTCTGGGCGATGTTATCGATCGTGGACCGGCAAGCAAAGGGGTTATCGACTACATTATGAAACTTGAGAATAGCGGTATTAAAACTACCGTGCTGAAAGGCAACCACGAGGACTATATGGCTAAAGTTTTCCGTGATGAACAATCCAAATCAGGCTTGCGGAAAATGCTGGGAATAAAATCGGTATCGTATAAAGATTGGTTATTATACGGTGGCGATACAACCATGCAGAGTTTCGATGCGTTTAATGTGAATGCTATTCCGGAAAGTTATATTAAATGGATTGAATCGCTGAAGTATTATATGCAATGGAAAGATTTCCTGATCGTTCATGCAGGGTTTAATTTCGATAAAGAGGATATTTTCAGTGATACTCAGGCTATGATGTGGATACGGGAGTATAAAATCGACAGGGAGAAACTTGGAAACCGCAAGATCATTCATGGTCATGTACCAGTTACGCTCGATTTTATAACCCAATCGATCAGTTCAAGTTCGTTTGGCTTTATTGATCTCGACAACGGGGTATATATGAACGATAAACCCGGTTATGGCAACCTCCTGGCCCTCGAACTAAATACGATGGAATTGCTTGTACAGCCTAACCTAGACTTCTGACAATTTTTTGCGGATTGACTATACTAAAAAGCCCCGTGACGTATCATCGTCACGGGGCTTTTAAATTCCGGGTTAAGTAGTTTAGAACAGGTTCCCGATGTTGATATACAATCCTTTGGCACCATCCTGTTTATTCATGGCAAAGCCATAGTCAACTGCCAGTATAAAGTTCTCATTCAGTGCAATCCTCAATCCTGCTCCCAGGCTGGGGTGAAGTTTATCTTTCTCGAACGAGAAATCGAAGTATTTAGCCTGGTCGGCATCACTGATCTTCGACTTGTCGATCTTCACCTGCTGCACCACCATTCCGAAGTCGGAAAAGCCGTTCAGTGCAAAATACAGGTTTTGTTTTCCAACATGGGTTTTAAGGAATTTCCAGCGCATTTCGAGGTTGCCATAAGCAATACCATCGCCAACAACCCTGTCGCGCATAATGCCGCGTAATGTTTTGGCGCCTCCAAGTCCGTCGGTTTTGGTGATGGACGAATACGAGCTAAGCATGTATGGCTGCATAAAGAAAGGGGCATTGCCGGCAATAGTTCCCTGGTAGCCAAGGCGATATACGAAGGATAGTTTGTCCTTAATCAGAGTGAAATATTGCCTGTGGATCAGCACCAGTTTGGCATACGAAAACTCAGGGTTAAACAGGAATCCGGGAGCATAGGTGATCAGGGCCTCGCTCCACATCCCTTTCATAGGGTTGGCTTCGTTATCGCGTGTATCGTAAACAATGCCTGCTTTCAGGAAATTAGCGCTGCCGCCATCTTTTTCAGCGGCACTTATAATACCCCATTCTACATATCTATCAAACAGGGTGGTGTCGATGGGTAGTTTGTCAGCTTCATCTTTCCCTTTGTTGATAGCGTCGAAATCAACAGGGCCTGCTTTCATGTTCATGATTCCTATACCCCCAAGCCAGCGGAGATGTGGTCCTGAAAGTTGCCCCTGCAAATCGGCCGTGAAACGGAACATTTTCCGTAAGTCACGGTAAAAAACACGGGTTATATACTCTGCAGTGTTATCCTTGTCGGTTAATTCGGGCAGATACCGGCTCTGATAGCCGTTAAAGCCGTAAAAGTCGAGCGATTTCTCGGTAAGATAACTCAAATCGGCTGTTAAACGCAGGTGATGGGGCAGGAGGTTTTTTGCATCATAGAAAATCTGGTTGGTGCCTGATCCTTTGGTATAACGAGATACTTCCACTTTCATCATCTGTTTGTATGAAGGGTATAGAGAGCCGTCGCCATAGTCGTACAAGCTCACAAGTCCACCATACTGAAACCCCATGTCAGCGTCGAATGAGATGGTAGGCAGTGCGCCGAACGAAAAGCCGGTGGGCGTTTTTGCTTCTTTCTTTTCTTTTGCTTCCTGTGCCTGAACTGCATTTTGCAGAAGCATGAAACCGCAATAAATAAACATCAACAGTAAGGTTCTTTTCATAAGATTAACTATTAAGGGTGGTTTTTATTAGGTCAATTATCTGGGCTCTATCATTATACATAGTATCGAAATTCTTGTTCTTTGTAATCCGGTAGCTGAAGACACGGAGTCTTCTCCATAATTTCTTCATATGGAGGTTATTATAGAATGCAAAGAACCCACTTACCGGAAGGCTGATTCCGAAAAGCAAGCGTATCGTCAGGTTGTCAGTAAAAAAACTAAATATCAACCATGTAAGCAGGTAATAAACAGGAAACAGGAAAAGGCTGATACCGAAATGTATTGAACTCTTAAAATGAAGATCTTTAATTTTGGAAGAAATGTACACAGGAAACATTAATGGAATAAAATTGAGGGTCATTCCATAGAGATGCAGGGGAAGCAGCAAAATGCTGAGCATGGTTTCAGCCAGCAGGAGCAATATGCGCGGCTTTTTCTGCTGAAGCATACAGTCCGTTATGCCCATCCGGCTTAGATTCATATTATAGCCGTCCAATACATTCCCGATCTCAACTGCTTTTTCGGGATGCTGTTTAAATGCTTCCGTAGCTTTCTGTGCTATATACTGCCTGATAGTAAGCTTATTATAAGGGTGCCGGTTAACGTTACATGTATTCCATACGTTGGGTTCATACATTTCGCATATCTGGTATGTAAGGTCATAATTTTCTTCCGGGATATGAATCATAACAGAGCGCATATTTTCAGCCAGCACTTTCATCATGGTGTTGATGGCCTTTTGCTCGTTATCGTGGTATTGCGCGATATAGTCGGCAATTTTGATAGGAGTTCCGAAAACTACAGTTAGATCCGAACCTGCATTGTAATAATCCGAATAGTCGATCCCGACAGGAATAATATGCAGGTTTAGGCTGTAGGCAGTGCTTTTCTCAGCCTGGAAAGCGATGCGGAAAATTCCTTTTTTCAAAGGGCGAAGTCTTTTTTTTCCTTCGTGGTTGCCTTCGGGCAGAATACAGATAGGAATATTCGAATTCAGCACATTTACGGTATTGTCGAATACTTCCTGGTTAAGACCCAGCGATTCGACGCCATCCCTGATCCTGTAAATAGGCAGAATCCTGAGCATATTCAGGATTTTGGCAATGGCAGGTTTTTTAAAGATATCGGCCCGTGCCAGAAATACCAGCGGCCTCCTGGATGCAAAATCCACGGCAAACGCATCCATAAGGGCATTCTGATGGTTAGGTGCAAATATAACAGGAGTATCGGATGGTATTTTTTCGTAGCCTACAACAGTTATCCTCCTGTAATATAAGCGGAAGGCTAAATGAACCCATGAATAGAGAAACCTATATAATAATGGCCATCTGAATTTAAAGCGTTCCCTCATGTTGTTATGTGCTACTAATTATACCCGCAAGTATTTGTGTTCTCCCGAAATTATGCGGTTTAATACAGGTTCTGCCTGCCGGTTGACCTGATGAAGGTGTAAATCTATGAAAAAAAATAATTAACAAAAATAAAAAATTGCATATCTCTGGAAATCGGTTAGTTTGAAATGCCCCGGCTTATATTTGCGCTTGCTTTTTGGGGAATGGGAATGTTTTCATAATTTTGAAGAAAATCGTTCTCGTGAAAACAGGATCTGCCGGTAACAGCTTGCAGTTACAAATACTGATTGTGCTTACCGCTTCATTGCTTTTTATCCCATTTGCCGGTGGCGTCCACCTGTTCGACTGGGATGAAATCAATTTTGCTGAATGTGCCCGCGAAATGATCGTTAGCCATGATTACCTGAATGTTCAGATCAATTTCAGGCCTTTCTGGGAAAAGCCGCCTCTCTTTATCTGGATGCAGGTGCTGAGTATGAAAGCCTTCGGTATCAATGAGTTTGCGGCACGTTTCCCAAATGCTTTAGCCGGAATCGTATCGCTGCTGTTTATTTTCAACATTGGCAAAATACTTTATGATTCCCGTTTTGGAATGTGGTGGGTTGTTGTTTATGCAGGGAGCATTTTACCGCATTTCTATTTCCGCTCGGGAATCATCGATCCGTGGTTTAACCTTCTGATATTTATAGCCATATGGTTTTTTATACGGCTTCATTATGCAGGTGAAGTTATATCGGCGAAACGCAGGATTTTATATGCAGCACTTTGGGGTGGTTTTACAGGCCTGGCTATTCTTACCAAGGGCCCCACTGCTTTACTTATAATTGGATTGGTTGTTGGAATTGCTTACCTGCCCGATTTGTTCCGGCTTCTGAAGATCAAATCCCGGTTTCTGATATCACCTACTGTTTTTAAGCTGCGGGCGGGCGATATTTTCGTTTTCCTGCTGTTTACCATCCTGATTGGCGGTTCCTGGTTCTTGATCCAGGCGCTGAGCGGAAATGCAGATATGGTTTGGAAATTTATCCTTTACCAGGTCCGTTTGTTTACTATCCCGGATGCAGGGCATGGCGGGCATTGGAGCTATCACTTTATAGTATTGTTTGTCGGGGTATTCCCTGCTTCGTTGTTTGCGCTGATGCGTTTTAATAGGCCGGCAGGTCAACAGGCTGCACAACGACAGTTCCATGGGCTTATGCTCATTCTGTTCTGGGTTGTTCTCATCTTGTTTTCGATAGTAAAGACAAAAATTGTCCACTACAGTTCCTTGTGTTATTTTCCGCTGACTTTCATGGGAGCACTTGCCATCCGTGATCTGCTGAACGGTTCAGCTCGCTGGCGCAGATGGTTAAGTGTGCTGATGATAGTTTTTGCTTCGTTTTTCGCAATATTGGTTTCCTTGCTTCCGCTGGTCGACAGGTTTAAGAGCCGCATCATCAGTTCAGGAATTATAAAAGACGATTTTGCAGTTGCCAATCTGCAGGCTGATGTGCAGTGGACCGGATACGAATGGCTCCTTGGGCTGATATTGATTTCGGCAGTGCTTATAGCCGTAATACTTGCAAAAAGGAATTCGGTGAGCAAAGCATTAACAGTGCTATTTAGCGGAACAACTTTATTTATTTTTCTGCTGATCCTGGTTTTCCCTTACCGCATCGAAAAATATTCGCAGCGTGCGGTCATCGATTTTTATAAATCAAAGGCTACGGAGAAATGCTATGTCCTGAATTCAGGATATTTCAGTTATGCACCCCTGTTTTATGCCAACAAGATGCCTGGCGACTGCGCACGGCCTATGTGGTTGCTTACCGGGAATATTGACCGTCCTTTCTACCTGGTGCTGAAAGAACCTCATTACGAGCAGTGGAAACATATAATCCCTGCCATGAAGGTTGTAAATAAAAAGAACGGGTTTGTGTTTTTGGTGAGATATCCGGCGAAAAAAGCAGAATAGTCCGAACTATGGCAGTTCTGGGATTTTACAAAAATTGATAAATTTTTTAACGAAAACCCTCTTCATGCGAATAAAAGGGTTTTTGTGATTTGGCTGATAGACTGTCTGAAAATGATTTTAACTACTTTTAGATGGGAATAACCTGTTTACTGTCACATTGAGCGAAGTCGAAATGCCCTTGTACAGCGTTAAAAGGAAAAAAATGAGATGATTTGGTGGGCTTCGACTCCCCTTCGGCAAGCGCAGGGCAGGCTTCTCAGCCTGACAGTAAATAGAGAAATTGACCTATTAACGCATCAAAAATTAAAATTTAGACAGTCTCTTAATTAGTCTGCCAAAATCATGCTCTTTTAACGCGATTCGGGAAAGCCATTTTTCCTGAAACAGAAAACCCTTTCCAGATAAATGAAAAGGGTTTCCCAAAATATTTCGTGTCAGATTATTTCCTGCTGCTGATCAGTATTTCCAGCATCTGAATGGCAGCAGCCGGTATTTTGGTGCCGGGTCCGAATATGGCAACAGCGCCTGCTTTATAGAGGAAGTCGTAATCCTGCGAAGGAATCACACCTCCCACAATGACCATAATATCTTCGCGGCCGAGTTTCTTTAATTCCTCAATCACCTGTGGAACCAAGGTTTTATGCCCGGCGGCCAGACTCGAAACGCCTAGCACATGAACATCGTTTTCTACAGCTTGCCGTGCAGCCTCGGCAGGGGTCTGGAACAAAGGTCCCATATCCACATCGAAGCCTATATCGGCATATCCTGTGGCAACAACCTTCGCGCCACGGTCGTGACCGTCCTGTCCCATTTTTGCAATCATAATGCGTGGGCGTCGGCCATCGAGGGCAGCAAATTCGTCAGCCATAGAACAGGCCTTCATATAGTGTTCGTCGCCCTGGCTTTCTGAGGAGTAGACTCCTGATATTGATCGGATCACAGCTTTGTACCTCCCATAAATTTTTTCTAAAGCACTTGAAATTTCTCCTAATGATGCGCGTTTCCGGGCAGCGTCGATGGCTAATTCCAGCAGGTTGCCTACACCTGATTCAGCGCAGTTTGTAAGCGCTTCCAATGCCAGCTGAACTTCAGCGTTATTGCGTTCGGCACGCAGTTTTTCAAGTCGTGCAATCTGCGAAATACGGACTGCAGTATTATCCACTTCCAGTATATCGATAGGATCTTCCTTGGCTAAGCGGTATTTGTTAATTCCTACAATAGTGTCTTTGCCTGCATCAATTTTTGCCTGACGGCGGGCCGAAGCTTCTTCGATACGCATTTTAGGAATTCCGGTTTCTATGGCTTTCGACATTCCACCGAGTTCTTCCACTTCCTGTATCAGTTTCCATGCATTTGCGGCAAGTTCATGGGTAAGTGCTTCAACATAGTATGAGCCTGCCCATGGATCGACAGCTTTGCAGATATTGGTTTCTTCCTGAAGGTATATCTGTGTGTTTCGTGCAATGCGTGCCGAGAAATCAGTAGGCAGGGCAATGGCTTCGTCGAGCGCATTGGTATGCAGCGACTGGGTATGTCCTAGGGCAGCAGCAAGGGCTTCAACACAGGTGCGCGTGACGTTGTTGTATGGGTCCTGCTCGGTAAGGCTCCAGCCCGAAGTTTGCGAGTGTGTGCGCAGAGCCATCGATTTAGGATCTTTTGGGTTGAACTGCTGTACAATTTTAGCCCAAAGCATGCGTGCAGCGCGCATTTTAGCAATTTCCATAAAATGGTTCATGCCTATTCCCCAGAAAAAGGAAAGCCTGGGTGCAAAAGCATCAACCGGAATACCGGCATCAATGCCTTTGCGGATATATTCCATGCCATCGGCCAGGGTATAAGCCAGTTCGATATCGGCGGTAGCGCCTGCTTCCTGTATGTGATAGCCGCTGATGCTGATAGAGTTAAACTTCTTCATATTTTTCGAGGTAAACTCGAAAATATCGGCAATGATACGCATGCTGGGTGTAGGCGGATAGATGTACGTATTGCGAACCATGAACTCTTTGAGGATGTCGTTCTGAATGGTCCCGCTTAGTTTTTCCATTGGAACGCCCTGTTCTTCGGCAGCCACAATGTAAAAAGCAAGCACCGGAAGTACGGCTCCGTTCATGGTCATCGAAACCGACATCTTGTCCAATGGAATCTGGTCGAACAGGATTTTCATATCGAGGATGGAGTCGATAGCAACGCCTGCTTTACCTACATCGCCTTCAACGCGTTCGTGATCGCTGTCGTAACCGCGGTGTGTGGCCAGGTCGAATGCAACCGATAGCCCCATCTGGCCTGCAGCAAGGTTGCGGCGGTAAAAAGCATTCGATTCTTCGGCAGTCGAAAAACCGGCATACTGTCGGATTGTCCAGGGTTTCATCACATACATGGTGCTGTATGGTCCTCGCAGAAAAGGAGGTAAGCCTGCTGCATAATCAAGGTGCTCCATACCCGCCAGATCGGCGCGGCTGTAAACCGGTTTCACAGCAATTCGTTCATTGGTCATCCATTCACTTTGTGCTGAAGGCTGACTGGCCGCCGGAGCAGGCTGGCCTGTATTTATATCAATTTGTTTAAAATCGGGTCGCATCGTATGATGAGGAATTTTATTAATTCAAAGAGAGTTGTTCAAAGCTGCTGTTTCTAGAAGATACCCAGTTTTTCCTGGAACGATTCTAAAGTTTGGAGCAGGTTGCTGCGAACGTGAATAAATTCATCGATTCCGGATTGTTTTAAGGTTTCGAGAATCTCTTTCGGATAGCCGGCAACAACAAGATTCAGATCTGTGTTGGCAGCTCTAAGTTTTTGAGCAATCTCAGGTCCTGATTCAGCATATTCATCGTCGGAACTGCAAAGCACTACGATTTCGGCTTCAGAGGCAAGAGCAGCTTTTATTCCTTCATCAACGGAGTCAAATCCTGAATTGTCGAGGATCTGGTACCCGGCACAGCCAAAGAAATTGGTGCTGAACATAGCTCTTGCCTTACGTATGGCAAGGTTCCCGAAGTTGAACAGGAAAACGGCCGGCTTTTTATTCCCGTCGGCAACATATTGTTCGGTGGCAAGCCTCAACTGGTCGAAAGCATCAGAACCGCCAAAAAGAGTAAGTTTCTTATAGGTAGTAGGTGCATCGTCATCTTCCTCCTCATCCACTTCCATTTCTTCGTCGGCATATAATTCTTCTTCGAGCATTTCATCTTCTTCAGCGAAGTGAATCCTGGCAAGCATCTGTTCTTCAGGGTTTGGATGCTGGTTGGTTCCAAGTTGTATCAGACGTCGGTTAGCAATATCATCGAGACGCAGGCCGGCTGATTTTTCAACCAGATCCTGAACATAGCCTGATTTTATTGCCTCGAGCATGCCTCCTTTTTCTTCAACCTGCAGGAATACTTTCCATGCTGCCTCGGCAATAAGCTGAGTAAGATTTTCAATATAATAGGAGCCGGCAGCAGGGTCGACAACCTTATCGAGATATACTTCTTCTTTTAATATAATCTGCTGATTGCGGGCCAGCCGGTTCGAAAATTCGTCGGGGTCCTTATAGAAAGTGTCGAAAGGAAGAATGCTTAGGGATTGTGTTCCTCCTAAAATAGCCGACATGGCTTCGGTAGTGGTGCGCAGCAGGTTTACATAAGGATCGAACAGCGTTTTGTTCCAGGCTGAGGTATTGCAGTGGATGTGCATCTGCATGGATGCGTCGGTGGCAGGTTTGTACTCTGCAACAATTTTCGCCCAAAGCATACGGGCTGCCCTGAGTCGGGCAATTTCAAGAAAATAATTGGATCCTATGCCAAACGAAAACATCATTCGCGGAGCTATATCATCAACAGCTATGCCGGCAGCAGTTGCCAGCGAAAGGTACTCGGTACCCGAAGCCAGGCTGAATCCCAGTTCCTGAACCAGGGTAGCCCCTGCGCTGTTGAAATAGTGCCCGTTTACATTAATAACTTTCATGGCAGGCATAAGCTCTTTGCCAAGTTTTACCATAGATGCAATCTGGGCCATATCACTCTTTTCGGACTTCCAGAAATCCCCGTTCAGCAAAACATAGCTCAAAGGGTCGAAATCAAATGATCCTTTCAGCTTCGAAACCGGTAGTTTCTGTGTAAGGGCATTTGCACCAACAATCTTTATGAGTGAAGGGTACGAAGTGGCTGCACCGAAATGAATGGAAACTTCAGTAGTATTAATACCTTTGAGCAGATCTTCCACATCTGTTTCCGACTGCAGTTCAGTGGCAACAAGTCCTAATCCGGTAGCCCCGCGTTTTACAGCATCAACAGCCAGCCTGTTGGCTTCTGTTTCGTCATCTGTTTCAATATCCTGACGGATTTCCCAGTTGTTGGAACTGCTTTGGTTGCCACGAACGAAAGGATATTCACCAGGTAGTGTATTTATTGACCCGATTCCAAGGGTATCTTCGTCTCTGTAGTAGGGTTTTACGTCAAAGCCTTCCGACGTTTTCCAGACGAGTTTTTTCTGGTAATCAGCGCCTTTCAGGTCATCAGTAATCCGGGCTTCCCATTCGGAGGTGCTTACCGGCGGGAATGTGCCGAAAAGTTTATCATTATTCTGATCCATAGTTAATTATAAGTTGGTCAGCATGTTTGCCGGCATCAGGCCGGTTGTGTTAATTGCGTGCAAAGGTATAAATATTTGGAATCATAAACAGTCCTTTGTTAATTGATTAACAGGCGTGGTTCGAAAAATCGGCTTAACTTTACCATTTCAGAAATTACAATATCAGATTCCGGATGTTAATATTCTAAAGTATTGTTAGTATGGTTATTGCAATAAGCGGTGCAGGAGGATTTATAGGGAAGCAGCTATCTGTTTTTTTTCAATCAGTTGGTAATCAGGTAGTGAGTATACCCCGTTTGCCTGCCGCTATACCAGTCGCTGAAGTAGCAGCTTTGCTTTCAGGAGCTGATGTGATCATAAACCTGGCGGGGGCTCCAATTGTTAGCCGGTGGACCAGCGCATATAAAAAAATGCTTTACGACAGCCGTATCATTACCACCCGCAAGATTGTGGAAGCCATGGGCCTGACAGAAAAAAAGCCGGTACTCCTTATATCTGCTTCTGCGATTGGTATTTATTCGTCACAAGGACTTCAATCTGAAAAGGATTTTCAACCGGCCACGGATTTCCTGGGGCATATATGCAGTGACTGGGAACTGGAGGCAAAAAAGGCGGACTCTTTCACCCGCGTTGCAGTAATCCGTTTTGGAATTGTATTAGGAAAAGGCGGCGGTGCTTTAAAGCGGATGCTTCCTTTATTCCGACTTGGGCTTGGCGGCAGAATTGCTTCCGGACGGCAGGGCTTCTCCTGGATTCATATTCATGATTTAATTCAGGCCATACAGTTTATAATCGAAAATGATAAACTTTCGGGTGAGTTTAATTTCACGGCACCCGAAGTAGTTGATAATAAAACATTTACAAAAGTGCTTGCAGGAGTTTTAAAAAGACCTGCTTTTTTTGCTGTTCCCTCGCCGGCACTCAAATTAGTATTTGGCGAAGGCGCTATAGCAGTAACCGGCGGACAGTTTGCCCCTCCCGGGCATTTGCTGGGGGAAGGTTTTACATTCCGCTTTCCTGACCTGCAGAGTGCATTACGGGATATAGCAACCTAGCTACTGAACTATTGTCATCTCTTCGATCAGCCTTTTGGCACCGGCCATTTTATCAACGATAAAAAGGCAGTAGCGGATGTCGAGTGAAATGTTGCGGCACTGATCGGGGTCGTACATAAGATCGCTCATGGTTCCTTCCCAGCAGCGATCGAAGTTTATACCAACAAGTTGCCCGTCGGCATTCAGTACAGGACTTCCGCTGTTGCCGCCGGTAGTATGATTGCTGGCAATAAAGGCTACGTGCATGCTTTGGTCAGCGTCGGCATACCGACCATAATCGCGGAGGTTGTATAAAGCTTTCAGCCTGGGCTCAACCACATAATCGTAAATGTCAGGATTTTCTTTCTGCATAATGCCGTCAAGGGTAGTGAACCAGTTATATCCAACTGCATCAGCAGGCTGATAGCTCATTACTTTTCCATAGGCAATGCGAAGCGTAGAATTTGCATCAGGATAAAAGCGTTTGCCGGCTTGCATTTCCATTTGCGCAGCCATGTACAGGCGTTGCAGGCTGTCGGTGGTACTGTAAAATGCAGTTATCTTTGGCGAAAGGCTGTTCTGCAGGTATGCGTATATGGCTGATGCCAGCAGATAAGCCGGGTCTTTTTCAATTTTCTTAACATCTTTGCGGTTAAACCCGGCAAGGAATGCATTCAGTTTTAAAGAATCGGCAAATAAGGTTTTATTAAACAGTTCGTCATCCCATTTACTGATATTTCCTTTATATTCAGCTGACTTCATTTTTACCAGAGGCACCTGCATAGTGGTTTCGCATGATAGGCTGTAGGTTGACATCATGGCTCCGAAAAGCTGCATATCCACATTCCTGTTGTAGTTTTTATGAAATGCATCAGCCGAAATTCTCAGTTGACCGATAAGTTTCCTGATGTCGGCATCGCTTTTTGATTTGTCATTGCATTGTTTCACCAGGTTGTTGTATCCATAGGCGAACCTTACGAGCTCGATGCCGAAAAGGCCCTCGGTGACATATGTATATGCAATCCCGATAGGTGCATAATCGTTATATGTTTTACTGAAGGCAGGCAGCAGCTGCCCGTATTTTTCACTATATCCGCTATTGGATTGTGTCCACAGTTGAAAATTCTTTTCAAAATCCTGCTTTTTCTCAATACCGTCCATGCGTTTAATACCGCGGCTTTCACCAATCATTTTCTTCCAGGTATTGGCTATCCCGGCTGCTTTGGCTGAGTATTGTATCCGCATTAAACGGTCGCTTTCCATAGCTCTATCAATAATATCAAGGCGTTGCTGCCGCAGTCCGATGGCGATTGGATTGCGTTGAAGTGCTGTCATATCAACGGCATAGGAGGGAAGGTATTCCTGTGTAGTACCCGGGAAACCATACACGAATGTAAAATCGCCTTCCTGAATTCCTTTAAGTGATATTGTAAGGTGTTTGGCAGGATGGTAGGGAACATTGTTCTTCGAATATTCGGCAGGCTTGTTGTCCTTGCCGGCATAAATCCGGAACATCGAAAAATCGCCGGTATGCCTGGGCCACATCCAGTTGTCGGTGTCGCCGCCAAATTTCCCGATATTTGATGGCGGTGCCCCAACCAGGCGCACATCAGTAAATGTTTCGGAGACAAAAAGGTAATACTGGTTTCCTCCGAAAAACGGTTTTACCTGAGCAGTATAATGCGTCCCTTTTATGGCTTCTTTAACCAGAACTTTACTGTTTGCCTGTATGATGGAATCACGGGTTTTCTGATTCATTTTATCGTTGACGCCCTTCAGTACTTCCATGCTAACATCGGCCATGCTTACCAGGAAGGTTACACTAAGGCCTGCATTCGGCAATTCCTCTTCCTGTCGTTGTGCCCAGAATCCATTTGTCAGGTAGTCGTGATCGAGCGAGCTGTGACGCTGAATGCTGCTGTACCCACAGTGGTGGTTGGTGAGCAGCAACCCCTGGTCCGAAACCAGTTCGCCTGTACATCCGCCACCGAATAGTACTATTGCATCCTTAAGGCTTGAATGATTAATGGAATAGATATCTTCGGCTGTGATACGCATACCAATATCATGCATTTCTTTTTCGTTCAGTTGCGAAAGAAGCAGCGGCAGCCACATGCCTTCGCCGGCCCGGCTGATATAAGTATTTAAAACAAGTGCCAGAAGTACTGTTGAGATTTTAAGTTTCATTCGATGCAGGAATAAGTAATATTTATGGATTGCTGTTTTAATGTTCCGGTAAAAGCATATCGTAAAAGTGCAAACCAGCTCACAAGGCGTTACAAAGACATTCTTTGCACTTTTAGGTAATATTCTAAGAAACTGTCTAAAAAATGATTTTAACTACTTTCAGATGGGAATAACTTGTTTACTGTCACATTGAGCGAAGTCGAAATGCACTCGATCAACGCTAAATCGAAAACATTGAGATGATTTAGTGGGCTTCGACTCCCCTTCGGCAGGTTCAGGGCAGGCTTCTCTGCCTGACAGAAGATTGAGCAAATAACTTGATAAATCACTTCAATTTTAAAATTTAGACAGTCTCTAAGTCAAAAAAGCTTTCAACGCCCGGCAATAGTTTCAATTTCAACCAGTGCTCCAAGGGGAAGTTTTACTACTGCATAGGCAGCGCGTGCAGGGCTGTTTTCGGAATAATACCGGCCATACACTTCATTCATTGCAGCAAAATTATCCATATCACTCAGCAGGCAGGTTGATTTCACCACATCATCGAAGGAATAACCGGCTTCAGCCAGGATAGAACCTATATTTTTCATAACCTGCTCAGTTTGCTCCCTGATTCCGCCTTCAACAATTTTTGAAGTGGAGGGATCAATAGGGATTTGTCCGGATACAAAAAGCATCCCGTTTATTTCGATAGCCTGGCTGTATGGCCCTATTGCTTTTGGTGCCTTATCGGTAAAAATAACGTTTTTCATATTCTTTATTTGTTGAAGCCAAAAGTAGGACTTTTTTAAGATTTTTGAGGGAGAACCGTAAGTGAAAAAGCCGTTTTCATGATTTTCTTTGTAACTTTATAAAAAAAATGTTATAATTTTGTGCTTTTATATTTTGCGATTAAAAGGATATGACCTTTATGTGATTGATTCATATGCATTTAATTGCTTGTTTTATTGATATATGATAAATGAATTAATGATTTGTTATTCTCCTTTTTCTAAAGTTGTTTACTATACCAAATTATTATTATGGGTGCAGATTTTGAAGACATAAAACGTGAACAGGTTGCGGATGTGAATCATCCCATGAGACTTGTTTGTTCCGGGAAACCTTATGTTTATTTTGATTATGATGCAGTAATACTCGATTGCAACGATGCCTTTACGTCATTGTTAAAGATTGCTAAAGCGGAGCTTTTGAATCTGGATCTGAGCCAGTTTCTGCGGAATACCCAATTTGTCGATTCCATACGGAAGGCAATTGCAGAAGGTATAAGCATATTTCACGGGAACGTTATTATTGAATTGGGATTGCCTGAAGTTTATTTCGAAGCGGTCTCATTTTATATCGAATCGAAAAATCAGCATAAAAACGGAATTATCTGTTATATCCTTGAGAGTAAAATTCCTGCCAGGGAGCCTGTTCAAGCTTTTGGGGATGTAAACGCCATATCCGGGATGTCAGGTATACAGGCTTCTGTTTCGGTACATGCTGTTGATGGCAAAGCCCTGTTCATCTCACCATCAATTGAATCATTACTGGGTTATTCCTATGCTGAAATAAAAGGGGTAGATCCTTTACAACTGGTTCATCCCGATGATGCGCATATTGTATCTGATGTTATTCAAAAGCTGGGAAGTGGACTTGAAATGGTAAGTTCGAAGTATAGGATGGTTCACAAAAGCGGTTCTGTAGTACATGTTGAAAGTACCAGTTATGCAATCTCGGATGCATCCGGATCGAATCATCAGATAGTAAATGTAACCTGGGATTTAAGTTCACACGAGAAGATGAAACAGGCGCTCAGCATAAGTGAACAGAAGTATTACCATTTGATGATGAATTTGCCTTTCGGCGTTTCGCTGATCAGTGCAAACGGGCAGTTGCTGGAATCAAATGCTGTCATGAAAGAAATTATGGGATTCAATGTTGAGACCCCTGTCAGCGAATTAAATATTTTCAACGTTGAGTTATTGAAAAATTCCGGAATCAGTTCCCATTTCATCAACTGCCTGGAGTCAAAAAAAATAGTAAACGGTGATATTCCGATCAAATCTTCCACGAAAGGGCTTGACGTTTTTCTGACGTTTAGCTTTTTTCCTGTACTTGATCATAAAGGGAATGTTGAGACGGTAATCGGTTATGTTAATGATCTTACCCCGCAGAAAAAGATTGAAGGGGAAATTCTCGAAAGGGCCGAATTCCTTAATCTGGTTATTAATGCTATAAGAACACCTTTTTTTGTAAAGGACGAGGAGCACAGGTGGGTGATATTAAATGATGCTGCTGTTGAGATGATGGGTGGACCGCGCGAAGCCCTGCTCGGGAAATCAGATTATGATCTGTATTCAGCTGAACAAGCCGATGTTTTCAGGAAATATGATGAGGTGGTATTTATTACAGGTAGCTCCAGTAACGAGGAGCAGATTACCTGGCTCGACGGAACCGTGCACACTGTAATGACTCACAAGCAATTGTATGTTGAGAAACTGACAGGCAGGAAGTTTATTGTAGGAACCATACTGGATGTGTCGGACTACAAGAAAATTGAACAGGAACTTCGTTCAAGCGAAATTAAGTACCACGAGATCTTCGACAACGCTAATGATTTTATCGTGATAGCGGACCTTAACGGCCAGATTACGAATGCTAACCGTACCCTGCTGAAATACCTGCAGACTGACCTTGAATCGATCACAAAACGGAATGTCAAGGAGTTTTTAAGTGAGGAGAGCAATGAGTCCATTTCATCTATTAAAGAGAAATTATTGAGCGGGTTACTTGAAAATATATTCGAATTGAAAGCAAAAGGCTTTGATGGCAAGCCGGTTGTATATGAAGTGAAGGCAAGTTTAATCAGCGTTGAGGGTGAGCCTACCGGGGTACAATGTGTATTCAGTGATGTCACCAAACGCAGAGAATCCCAGATTGAACTCGAAAAGCTTAACGAAAGTCTTCTCGAGCTGAATAAGACAAAGGATAAGTTTTTCAGTATCATTGCACATGATCTGCGCAATCCATACAGCAGCCTGATCGGCTTCTCAGAGTTGTTACTCGAGGATTTGGAAACCCTGAATACCAGCGAAATAAGAGACTACCTCAAAATCATCCGGAATTCGGCAAAAAACTCCCTCAACCTGCTCGAAAACCTGCTTTCCTGGTCAAGGCTCGAAACCGGGCGCATGGCATTTGATCCTTCCGAAGTTGTTCTGGCCAAATTGGTTGACGAGGTTGTAAATGTTTTATCCAGCCTGGCCTACCGTAAAAAAATTGAAATTTCCAACCTGGTGGATACGGATATTACGCTTTTTGCAGATAAAAATATGTTAAACACCATTTTGAATAACCTGGTGATGAATGCTATTAAATATACACCAATAGGAGGTGCGATACAGATTTATGCTGAAGGGAATATGACTGAGTCCGGATATGAAAGGGAGTTTGTTAAAGTTTCGGTTTCAGATAACGGAATCGGGATGGAAGCAGATGTATCAGCTAAGTTATTTACTTCTAACAAACCATTGTCCAGCCCTGGAACTGAAAAGGAGCCAGGAACCGGGCTTGGGCTGCTGCTGTCGCGCGAAATGGTCGAAAAACACAACGGACATATCACTGTTGAAAGTTCACTGGGTAAGGGCTCCGTATTTTCATTTTTTATACCTGTAAAAAAATCCGGGGATATTTCCTGACAGGTATTTGAAGTTGAAAGTGAATGGTTTTACTATATTAAAGACATTTTGTCTGCATTCTTAAAGTCTAACTGATAGACTGATTGGTATTGTTATTTATTTGGTATTCGTGTCCTTTTTTAGGCCCGGAGTCCTAAAATGGGAATTATATTTTTAAAATCAATAAGCATCAAATATAAATATGGATATTGATATTATTTAAGTATCAGTAAAACAAGTATATGTGATAAGGTTATCAGTTTTACATAAACATGGCAGGGTTCTTGTGTAGTCAGTGTGACTGATTCCTATAAGAGGAAAATACTTGGCTACTGCCTATAACTCACCCGATGGACGAAATATTTGCTATTAGAGATTTGACCCCGGCACCGGAGATTTCGGTTTACCAATTGGTAAACGTTTTATCTGATGCTGCTTTTGTTTGTGACCAAACCGGTCGCATTGTGGCAAGCTCTGACCAGGTGCTTTCGTTTTTCGGTTTGCACGATAAATCGAAGGTTATCGGCAGCAGTTTTCAGTCGTATGTGGCTTACGAGCACATTGACGAAGCATACTATCTCCTGTTGCATACTGTAAATGAAGCGAATAGTAAGAATTCGGGTAATTTTAATGTTAAAAAAGGAATCAGGGAAACGCTGATTGCAACCATTACATTTGCCTCTGTTGAAAGCGAAGATGCATCAGTTAAATATGTATTGGTAACTTTCCGCGAAGCGCCTTTTTCAGATCCTGCCATTGAGCTTTTACATAAAAAAGATGTCAGGCTCACCCGCTTATGCGAGACCTTAATTTCCCATGCCGGTCAGCCTACCGACAAAACCTTAAAATTGTTGTCCCAAATTGGCGAAACGCTTGGCGCTATTACCTGCTCTTACCTCAAGCTGGAAAAAGGTATGCTAAACCCGTCAGCATCGTGGGAATCGCCTTTCAATCCCGGTATTTCACCGCAGTTATGCGGAAAGCAGCTTTTTGACTACTTAACCGATCAGAAAGAAAAGCTAACGGTGATCAGGCGACCATTATTAACGACATTTCTCGAATCCGAAATTTCATATAAGGAAGAATCAGGTGTAAAAGCCATACTGGGTTTTACCATCGTTAAAAATAATGTACTCGATGGCATACTGACGGCAGTATTTACTTTTAACTATTCGCTTACCGATATCGACAAACAATTGATAGAAGCCATATTAGCAGTACTCGAAAATGAGGGTACCGCCGAAAATAAAACACTGGCTTCGCAGGAGATTTCATTTCACCAGCTGATTGATTGTTTTTCAGACCCTGTTTATATTTTATCAAACGAAGGTGTTATCCTGGATGTAAACAAAGGGACTATACAGTTTTATGGCTATGAGCGTGAAGAGTTGATAGGCCAAACCCCTGAGATGCTTTCGGCAGAGGGCAAAAATGATAGCGAACTTATTGGCCGTCATTTGATTTCAGCCTATAACGGGGAACCCCAGAAGTTTGAATGGTGGGGAAAACGTAAGGACGGCGAAATCTTCCTGAAAGAGGTAATGTTTAACAAAAGCAAGTATTATAACCGCGATGTTATCATAGCTATAGGCCGTGACCTTACTGAATCGAAAAAAGTGGAAGAAGAACTTCAGCGGTACAACAAGGAACTGAAAGAATCGAATATAAGCAAGGACAAGTTTTTCAGTATACTGGCGCACGATTTGAAAAACCCATTCCATGGGCTGCTGGGATTTATCGATTTGCTGTATGAAGATCTCGACGAACTAAGTACTGCCCAGATAAAGGAATACCTCTCAAATGTGCGTAATGCTTCGTACCAGACCTATGCTCTTCTGGAAAACCTTCTTGAATGGTCGAGGATACAAAGCGGAAAAATGCCTTTTACACCTACCGTTTTTAACCTGAATACAGAAATCAATTCAGTGATCTCAGTTCTCGATCACAATGCCGTGCAAAAAGATATTAAGCTATATAATGAAGTGAATCAAGGGATTGAGGTGGAAGCGGACCGGAATATGATCCGTTCGGTAATACAGAACCTGATCACGAATTCAATAAAATTTTCGAATTCAAAAGGCAAGGTTGTTGTACGCAGCAGGATTCCCCAGGCCTATACACGATCGGATAATTCGCATTCTGATAACGGTCGCCGATGGCTGGAAGTAAGTATTTCGGATAACGGGGTTGGTATACCGGAAGAAATAATACCAAAATTATTTAAGCTTAACGGACAATATTCGCAGGCCGGAACTGCCAACGAACCGGGAACGGGTTTGGGATTAGTTCTCTGCCACGAAATGGTTGAGAAAAATGGCGGGCATATTTGGGCTGAAAGCATAGCCGGGCAAGGCACAACCTTTATTTTCACACTTCCGATCAGTAATTAACTACTGCTTTCCAGGTTTCACACAGTTTTATTTGATTTCGTTTGCTTCTCCTGAAAAGGGGGAAATCATATAGTTGTATGTCATTTGCATCTGCTTTCTGAATTTATTTTACGAATTCCTGATCAACTTTAGGTAACGGCATGGTTTAAAACGGGTTTCAGAAGTGCTAAGAACCCAGGCAGGCTGCTAATTTCCTGAATATTTATTTTTTCATGAACATAACAAACAGTTATGAGTTATTAGAAGGGTCTGGCTAAACAGAAATTGAATTATCAGCAGTTACCGGATACATGAAACCGCATAAAGTTTTTCAATAGTTTCTTATGGTTGACCCGTCAGACAAGAGTGATCCGTTGCACCGGAATGATCAGGATAATTATTTTTCTTCCTTGTTGGCTAATCCGGATAACGGTATCTGGAATTATATTTTCGAATCCTTACCCGATATGGTTGCGCTGATTGATCCTAACAACGTAATTGTTAAGACAAACAAGGCCATGCGGATGAAACTCAATACAGATAAGCAAAGTATTGTAGGGCATAAATGTTATGACCTGATGCATCATCAGGGTTGTGCCCAGGTAGGATGTCCCCATTTAAGTATGATGCAGGACAACCTGCCGCATTCGAACGAATTGTTCGAGCCTGTATTCGACACGTATCTTAATTTTACGGTTACTCCTATTTTCGATTCACAAAATAACCTTTTAGGCAGCCTGCATATTGCCCGTGATATTTCTGACCAGAAGGAGTATGAGTCCAAACTGTTGGAATACAACAAAGAGTTAGAGGATCTTGCCCAGAGTAAAGACAAATTTTTTAGTATTGTAGCTCACGACCTGCGTAGCCCTTTCCAGGGGATGCTTGGGTTTACCGATCTTTTGCTGGATGAACTGGATACGCTTAGTTCAGAGGAAATAAAGGAATACCTTCAAAAAGTACGTGATTCATCCTACAGCACATTTACATTACTCGAAAACCTGCTGGACTGGTCGAGGCTGCAGACAGGCAAACTATATTATCACCCCTTGGATTTTAACCTTAAAGATCAGGTTGCATCGATTTTCAGCTTGTTGCATTCAAATGCTGAACGTAAGAACATCAGTCTGTTGAATACTATTGACAAAGTGTTTATTGTTCATGCTGATCAGCTTCTGATACATTCAGTATTGCTGAACCTGGTTTCGAATGCTGTCAAATACTCCTATCCGGGCGGAATTGTTACCATTGATGCCCGAAAAATTGAAACATGCGAGGATCACAGTGAGAGCAAGTGTACATGCTCCAATAAATGTGTTGAGATCAGTGTTTCCGATACAGGAGTGGGAATTTCGGAGGAAGAGCAAATGAAGCTTTTTAAAATTGAGCATCATTTTACAATGCCGGGTACGGCCAAGGAACAGGGTGCCGGGCTGGGTCTTATACTGGCAAAGGAAATAACTGAAAAATACGGTGGAAAATTATCAGTAAGCAGTAAGAAGGGCCAGGGTTCTGTATTTTCTTTCACTATACCGCTGGCAGAATGCTAAGTTGATAAAATGCAGATCCTTGTGATGAAATTGGGTTGCCAGATTGTGCAGTAGGTATACCGCATTTAATTATTAAAAATGGTTCTGTTTAAGGAAAATGTGGAAAATCATTTGTGCTTAGTGCTCAGAGAGTATAACGCAGACAAGTTACAGGATTGATAAATACAAATAAATGATGCTAAGCACATAGCACTATGCACTATATAACAGAATCAATTCCTGCTACAATATTCTAAAACAGAACCTTAAAAATTATCCCTGAAATCTTTCTTCCTGGTTAATTTTAAATCCTGCAGCAAGGATGATTTGGCATTGATCTGGAAATTCCAGCTTTTCTGCTGTCCGTAAGGAATCCAGCTAAAACGCATTTCCCAGCAGTGCAGGTTACGATAGATTGTTACCTGTGTGAAAGCAAAATTCTTTTGCTCAAAGTCGTAACCGGTTTGCATGGAGAACTTCCATTTTTCGGTAACATTAATATCTCCTGCAAAACGCAAGGTCTGGATAATATCGCGTTTCAGCTCCCCCGTTGTAAGCACAGGCACGCTTGTGTACCTGAAGTTGTAATCAACATGCAGGGTCCAGGGGTTGTCCCAGTCGATATACAATTGAGGATTGGTTTGAACATCTTCGAGTTCCTGAGGCGTAGTAGAGCCTGGTGCAGCTTTTTTTGCAGTTTTCTTCTTCGGTTTAAGATCGTATCCTACACTCAGGTTCCACCCGGCGTTAAGAAAACGCAGAAGCTTTTTATTCATCGAATACTGCGACTTATTAATAATAGGTCCAGGCGTTGAAGAGTAGAAAGGGTTGGTATAATAATCGAGAATGGTATACCCGTAAAAAGGCTGGGAGTATAGCCCGTAAGGGCTATATGAACTTGAGTAGCTGATCTGCACTTTTTTGAACAGGGTTGTACGGGCCGAAAGGTTGATGTTCGACCATCGCAACGAATCCTTAGCCAGGTCGTACGAAGTGGAAAGCGAGAAGTTATCGATCAGCATTACCTTTTTGGTGCCGGTAATGGTATCTTTAAGTGAGCGCACTTTCATTTCGAGGTTGTTGGTGATGCCAAAATTTATAGCCCCCGATTTCTGGCTTGGAGGTGCGCCATACAAGGGCTGAAATGTCCCGTTACTCCCGAAAACGGAATATTTTTCTGTATGTCCGAAAGCATCGGACTGAACAGTTTTCCAGTAGCCCAGGTCTTCGCGTCCGAAATCGGGCAGGAAATTGAATCCTACCGATGGACGTATTACGTGGCGTATAGCGCGTAGCGGTCCTTTTTTGAACTGCTTCATTCCGTAAATAGTAGTGCTGAGCGATGAGTTGAAGCTATAATCGCGTGATGTCTTAAACCCGGCAATAGTATCGGTATCCACATAGCCGTATTGGGTAACGCCACCTGTAACAAGCGTGTCGTCGATCCAGGTTTTACGGATCGACCGGGTATACCAACGCTCGTTGTAGTTGATGCTGTTGCTCCATGAAAAATATTTCATCACTTTAAAGGAACCGCTTACAGGAACAGAATGTTTAATGCCATTTGAAAACCTGCTGGCCACATCCCGCTGAAAAACCAATGAGTCGAAGGTGCTTAATTCGTTCCGCATGTTCATATTGTAGGTAACATTGATGGACTCGTACCATGCAGGTTTTCCTGTTTGTATCTTGCGTTTGAACGGATAGATGCGGTTGATGCCGAATGATACTTCGGGAAGCGATAGGGTTACCTGCTTCGAAGTGGTGTTCTGGCTGTGCCGGGCGCTGCTGGTAAGGTTTCCCCATGTGCCCAGCCGCATATCGTACGAAACACTCGATGAGAAAGTATTGCTCAGGTAATCGTTAACGGTTGAAGGATTGTATTTATTGAAACTGCTGGAACCGGCATTTACACTTGCCGAAAATACCGAATTAGGCCGTGCTTTTGGATCCTGCCTGTGCGACCAGGTAACAAAGAAGTCGGTTTTTTTAGAGTAATCGGTCGAGCCAAGGGTTCCCAGTTTGGTAATGGCATATTTAAGACTAAAATTACCCGAGAACTTATATCGTTTTTTATACGTTAAAGCCGGTTTTAGCGCCCAACTGCCCCGCGAATAGATGTCGCCGGTGAGTTTAAGGTCGAAATAGTCGTTCAGCCCAAAATAATATCCTCCATCCTCAAGAAAAAAGCCTCGGTTGGCCGATTCGCCATACTTTGGAATGATCAGACCTGAACTGCGCCCTTTTTTATTCGGAAAAAGTCCGAAAGGAAGCGCCAGCGGAAGGGGAACACCTTCGATGCTCATATAAGCAGGTCCGGTGACAATCATATTACCGCTCAGGACTTTTGCTTTGCTGTATTTTAACGAAAAGTGAGGACTTTGTTCCAGGTCGCAGGTTGTATATTCGCCACGGCCCACATTGGTTACGCTGTCGTTAATTTTCTTTATAATGCTGCCATGCAGAAAGCCTTCGCCTTCCTTTGTGATGACATTCTGGATCAATCCCTTGCGGGTTGTGAAATTATAGGCTATTTCTTTCGATTTAAAACTCAGGCTGCCCTGGGTAAATTCGGGGGTGCCGATATCATTTCCCAGCGAGTCCTGCATAGCGTAGGCATGTATGGTGTTATCTTCGAAACTAATAGCAATAATGGCTGCTTTCAGCTTAATATCCTCGTATTCGATGCTTGCATTGCCGTACATCCAGGCCATTTTCTTTTCCATGTCCATGCTTAACGAATCGGCTGAAGCATAGTCGATTTTTGCTGAAAGCATAAACTTCTTGGTCTTTTCACCGGCCCCGATTGTATCAGACGATACTAAGAGCGTATCCTGCACGTTAGTGAACAGGGTATCAGGGTTCAGGCTGCTTGCAGTATCGGGTGTTAGCAGAGCAGGTCTAGGGGAGGGGGAACCACTTTTCAGACTTGTAACAGCATATGTGGAACTTCTGTCAGCAAAATACACACCTGCCTGCACTGATATCAATACTGACAGTGACAGGATTAGGGTTATTAACCGGTGCTTTGTTTGTAACTTAGGTGCCAATTATGCTGAAAAAGAGGTTAACTTGTTAATTTTGTGATAGATTGTATGGTCTGAATGCTAGCTGTTATGTAACAAATTCAGTGCTTAAATATGTTAAATAACTGGTAATTAATCACATCTGTACAATTGTCGATATTTTTAACGAAGGTGCAAAGCTAATCAAAATCAGGTGATGACAGAAAAACGTATTTATCAGAGATTTCTTATTCTTTGCCTTTTATTTTTTGTGGTAAACCTGGGCTTTGCTCAAAAGGTGAATACGGTTGTTCTGGATGCCGGACACGGTGGTCACGATACAGGTGCCCTGGGCAGGAATTCGCGCGAAAAGGATATCGCCCTGTCTATCATTCTCAAACTGCGCGATTACATTCACGACAATTTAAAAGACGTTAAAGTGATCCTTACCCGCGATGACGATACCTTTGTGGAACTATACCGCAGGGCACAAATCGCTAACGAAAATAAAGCAGATCTGTTTATATCGGTTCACTGCAATTCAACCAAATCGACTTCAGCCTATGGTGTCGAGTCATTTGTGATGGGGCTTCATAAAAGCGATGCCAACCTGGCTGTTGCCAAAGCTGAAAATGCCGCTATCCTTCTTGAGGATGATTATGTGGAGAAATACGATGGTTTTGATCCGAATTCGCCCGAAGGGAATATTTTCTTCAGCATGATGCAGAATGCTTTTCTCGATCGTAGCCTTGCATATGCAGGCAAAGTACAGCATCAGCTGGTCGATAACCTGCATATGCTGAACCGGGGTGTTAAGCAGGCGGGTTTCCTGGTGCTGTATAAAACGGCGATGCCCGGAGTATTGATAGAAACCGGTTTTATCAGCAACCCAAAGGACGAAAAATTTCTTCTTTCCGAAAAAGGCCAGGACCTGATGGCTCAGGCAATTTTCAAAGCTTTGCGCGATTACAAGAACCAGCTTGAACATAAACCAGGCAGTCAGGATAATACTGATACTTTAATTACCCGAATGCAGGCTCCGGAAGCGGAAAGCTTTCAACCTGAAACAACCCGGAATACCGAACCCGAACCGGCTGTGAAACCGGTTGCCGGACAAGTATCATTCAGGGTGCAGTTTGCTATGTATCCTGAGGCTAAACCACTCGATTCAAGCCCGTTTAAAGGATTGAGTGGTGTAAAAATGTATTACCATGGTGGTTCATATAAATACACTTCAGGCAGTTTTAATACTATCGATTTAGCATTGAAATATCGCAAAGAAATGATCGCCAGAGGATATAAAGATGCATTTATTGTTGCTTTCAAAGGGGAAGACCGTATTGGAAATGAAGAAGCAAAGAAGATTACTGAAAAAAAGTAGTAATTTTGCCAAAATTTCAATTGGATAATGAAGATAAGTCGTGAAGTCAGGATAGGTGTATTTGGTATGATTACGTTAACACTTTTTATCATCAGTGTTAATTATATCAAGGGCAAGGATTTGTTTCACAGGCATCGTGTTTTTTATGCCATATACGATGGCACATCGGGCATACAGGATGCAGCGCCGATATCGTTAAACGGGCTGAACATAGGGAAGGTCACTGATCTGGGTTTTCTGAACGATACATCGAGCAAAATACTGATGGAGCTTACCATTTACGATCCTGTATTTATCCCATCGAATTCAGTTGCACGTATTTTTAGTCTCGATCTGTTAGGGACCAAAAATGTTGAAATTGTATTCGGCGACTCAAAAATTCCTGCCGAGGATGGCGATACCTTAACAGGAGGCTCACAGATGTCGTTGTCGGAGGAAGTTAACAAACAGGTAGCGCCCATTAAAGCGAAAGCCGAAAACCTGCTTTCATCGCTCGATACCATGGTAACCGTGTTACATTCGGTGTTTAATTCCGAAACACGTAAGAGTATTAACTCTTCTTTTATCAGCATACGTACAACGCTGAGCAACCTCGAAAATACTACGTATAACATGGATACCCTTGTATACGGACAGAGGAAACGGCTGGAGCGTATCATGTTCAATATAGAGTCGATTACAGAGAACTTCCGCGAGAATGATGAAGCCATTACAAATATCCTCTCAAATTTTTCACTGATCAGCGATACGCTTGCCAAGGCTAACCTTGCAGGTACGTTATCCAATGTGAATAGTGTGCTATCACGCGTTGATGCTATTACCACAAAGATTGACAACGGAACCGGATCGGTAGGATTGCTGGTGAACGATAATGCCCTTTACAACAACCTGAACAAATCGGCAGCTCAACTTAATGCGCTGATCGAAGACCTGAAGCTGAATCCATACCGCTATGTGAATTTCTCCATATTCCCACCTTCGAAAAAAAGGATGGAGTATGCTGAGCCGGTGAAGTAGGAGGGGCGATTCCCTGTTTCAGGACATTTGAGGAATGCAGCGTAAGCTTTCGTTCCTCTTTACACAGAAAATTTCCAAAAGTGATTTCTAATTCCGGTGGCTGAAAAACACGGGAAATAGTCTGTCGGGCTTTGCCAGGAAGCTCAGGCTTCAAAAATGGCACAGGTGCCGTTACAGTTACCCGAACATTCGTCGATGCAGGGCTCGGTATGAATCATAACTTCTGTTTTTGGGAATTGCATCTTGATTTTCGTAGTGATATCATCGCAGATGTCGTGTGCTTTTTTTACCGATAGGTCTTTGTTTACCACCAGGTGAAATTCGACAAATCGCTCTGAACCGGCTTTGCGTGTTTTGAAATTGTGAAAATTCAATACCTGGGGATTCATCCTGTCGATGATCTCAGTTATAGCTTTTTCTTCTTCCACCGGCAGGCTTGCGTCGAGCAGGTAGGTAACAGCTTCGGATGTAAGTTCCCAGGCAGCTTTAACAATGAGTCCGGCCACGCCCATAGCAATAACCGGGTCGATCCAGTTCAGGTTGATGCCAGGCATATACCAACTGCCAAGCATATATAAGGATAACCCGACTGCAACCCCTGCCGAAGTCCACACATCGGTACGCAGGTGCCAGCCGTCGGCCATCAGGGCTGCTGAATCTGTTTCCTTTCCTACTTTAAAAAGTTTGCGTGAAATTACCAGGTTGGTAATGGCCGAAACACCCATAACGAGGATGCCCCACTGCAGGTTATTGACAGGTTCAGGATATATGAGTTTTGTGATGGATTCATAGATAATCCATCCGGCTGCTATAAAAATAAGCAGGCCTTCGATAGCTGCTGAGAGGTTCTCGAATTTACCATGACCAAAAGTGTGTATTTCGTCGGCCGGTTTACCCGAAGCCCGCACCGCGAAAAATGCAATCAGTGCAGCCACCAGGTCAACGCCTGAATGAATAGCTTCTGACAATACGGATACTGCACCCGAATAAAGGCCCACCACCAGCTTAAAAACAACCAGGGTTGAGTTTGACATTACCGACATGGCGGCAACACGGCTTTTCATTCTGTTATGACTCATCTTTATTGCTTTTATATTCTGATCTTGTTAACAATCAGACCTTTCAGGACATAAAAAATCCCTATGGGTCCGGTATGTCCCACAGGGTTTTAGTTCCTGCTGCCGGAAAAATCCGGCCCGGCTGCGTCATTTATTCCGAAATAACCGCCTGTTCAATTTACGGGTACAAAAATATTGAGCTTTCGGGAGTTGTGCAAATGAAATATAGAACCCGGCAGATATTTTTTTTTCTTAAGCATAAGCAGTCTCGGAGAGGGTCTGTATTTTATTTCTGCGTTAATATTCCTATTTTTGCTTTCACTATGCCAGGCCGAAAATTTTATCAGACTATACATTCGTGGAGATTGCGTTATATTTCTCCCCGTAATTTTATATTGATTCTCAGCCTTCTGGCAGGTATTCTTGGTGGGCTGGCAGCCATTCTGCTCAAAAACGCCGTTCACCTGAGCCATTCGTTGCTTACGAGCGTAATTGCAATAAAAAGCTTTAACCTGCTGTTTCTGGTACTTCCTTTTCTCGGTATACTGATAACCTACCTTTATGTCACTTATTTTGTAAAAGACAATATCGGCCATGGTATCAGCAGGATACTGCAATCCATTTCGAAAAGCAACAGCATTATCAAAGCACATAATATGTATTCCTCCCTGATAGCGAGTACTATTACCGTTAGCTTTGGAGGCAGTGTGGGGCTCGAAGCTCCTATTGTACTTACCGGATCAGCCATAGGATCGAACCTGGGACGATACCTGCGCCTAGACTATAAGACCATAACCCTGCTTGTTGGATGCGGGGCTGCCGGTGCTATTGCGGGTATTTTTAAAGCGCCCATCGCAGCAGTTATTTTTGCATTGGAAGTGCTGATGCTCGACCTGACTATGGCCAGTCTTATCCCTTTGTTGATTTCCTCGGCATCAGGGGCCATTCTGGCGTATTTCTTTATGGGAAATGATGTTCTGTTTTCATTCGAGGTGAGTGCGCATCCGTTTACCCTGAGCAACCTTCCATTTTATGCATTATTGGGCTTGCTCTGCGGGCTGGTATCCTTATACTTCACCAAGGCTAACTTGTCGATCGAAAAGCAGTTTCAGCGCATTCCGAAAGGCTTGCTGCGGGTACTTGCCGGCGGGATGATTACGAGTTTGCTGGTTTTCCTGTTCCCCCCATTATTCGGCGAAGGATACGAAACGCTGAACAACCTCCTCGATGGCAATGGACTGAGGGTGCTCGACGGAAGTATTTTTTCAGCCATGGGAAACAACTATTTTCTTCTCTTGTTTTTCCTGATCCTGATACTGATATTCAAGGTGGTGGCTATGTCGGCAACCACCAGCGGAGGTGGAGTAGGCGGAGTATTTGCTCCTTCGCTTTTTATGGGTGGTATAACCGGATTTTTCCTGAGCAAAGCCGTTAATTTCTTTATAAACCACAGGCTGCCCGAAAGCAACTTTGCCCTGGCCGGCATGGCCGGTGTTATGGCGGCTGTTATGCATGCCCCGCTTACTGCAATTTTCCTTATTGCCGAAATAACAGGTGGTTACCAGTTTTTTGTACCCCTGATGATTACTTCGGTAGTTGCCTATCTGACTATAATCCCTTTTGAACCGCACTCCATTTATACCAAACGGCTGGCCGAAACGGGCGAACTGATAACACACGATAAGGATAAAGCTGTGCTGTCGCGCCTTTCGATAGAGAAACTGATTGAAAAGAATTTCCTTACTACAGGGCCGGATGCTACCTTGGGTGAATTTGTTAAACTTGTTGCCAAATCGCAGCGTAATGTTTTCCCGGTAACTGATAAGGAGAATAATTTCCTGGGAGTAATATTTATAAACGATATCAGGCATATTATATTCGAACATGAGCAGTACGACTCGGTATATATCAGCAACCTGATGTATATGCCCGACACTATCGTTGACCAGGGTGCGACCATGGAAGATGTGGCTCAGAAATTTGCCGAAACCTCTCACTACAACCTTCCGGTGCTTAAAGATGGGAAATATATAGGGTTTGTTTCACGGGCCAATGTTTTTTCGGCCTACCGTAAGTTGGTAAAGGATTTTTCGAATGACTAATTGTTCTTCCGGTAAATAATAGCAGGCACAATCAATTGAATCAAAGCAAATAGAGCAGCAACATCTATTAATGTGAAATTAGCAATGACTCAATTTCGCATTGATTGGGTAGATTGATTTCTTTAAGTGCCATGTTCCGTGTGCCATGTTCCGGTCGCCAGTCATGTTGCATTTCTATTCAAATTCGCCAGCTGCCAGACTATAAATCGGTAGCCTGCACCCGGTACAAAGCAAGGGCTTCATCCACGGTTTCGACCGGAGTTTTGCAAAATGTGCCGGAGCAGATATAGATCAGCGTTTTATTTTCCTGAAAACGGTTTGCGAAATACGGCAGATCGCTGGCTTTCTGGCTTCCAAAGATCAGGGTTTGAGGCACCATTTTCGATTTCAGTTCCCTGATCAATGTCACTGCATGCTCTCCGACTACTGCCACCATTTGATTGTGCGTTGCTGATAAGGTAATGGAAGCCCAGTTTGCATAGGCAGCAGGATAACGAACAATGCGGCTTTCCATGGCAGTTAGCATTTGCTCTGCAATAGAGGTGTATTCTGCATGGTGCAGGAAAACGCCCAATGTTCTTAACACCTGAGCCATAGCCGAATTACCCGAGGGGATCACCCCGTCATAAATCTCAATTTTACGGGCAAACACCTGCTTGTCTTCATTTTCGGAATACCAGAAAAGACCCGTATCTGAATCGTGAAAATTCCTGCAGACATACGATGCCAGTTTCATTGCTTCCTTTAGCCAGCGTTCGTTGGTGGTAACTGAATACAGTTTCAGGAATGCCTCACAGGTGAATGCATAATCGTCGAGAAAAGCATTGATCCGGGCTTTCCCGTTTTTCCAGGTGTGAAAAAGCGTATCGTCGCTCCGTTTCAGGTTTCGTGTTATAAAATCGGCTGCCTGCAAAGCCGACTGCAGGTAATCATTCCTATCGAGGGCAACGGCAGCATCAGCCAGGGCGCTTACCATCAGCGCATTCCAGGACTGTATCATTTTGTCGTCAAGTCCGGGCCGGGTTCTGGTAGAGCGGGCTTTAAGCAATTGGGCACGGCAGAAACCTGTAAGCGAAGCCAGTTCGTCGGCCGAAAGAAAATGCTGTTGTGCAAATAATTCATCATCATGGGTTCTGAGCAGAATATTCCGGCCATTTTCCCATAAACCCTCTTTTTCAATACTGTAATACTCGCCGGCCAGATCGGCATAATGGCCCAGCGCTTCAGTAAACTCTGCAGAGGTCCAGGTATAAAAAAGTCCTTCTTCTCCATCGCTGTCAGCATCGAGCGCTGAATAAAAAATGCCTTCCGGTGCGGTTAGCTCACGGTCGACAAATGCAAGGGTCTGCTCAATAACATCTTTATAAAGCACTTTGCCTGTTAGCTGGTAAGCTGCTGAATACAGGCTCACCAACTGAGCATTGTCATAAAGCATCTTTTCGAAATGCGGCACTTTCCAGTCGCTGTCAGTCGAATACCTTGCAAATCCTCCGCCTGCCTGATCGTAAATGCCTCCGCACGCCATCATTTTAAGTGAAAGTTCGGCCAGCGCTGTTGAAACATCATCCTGTGCGCTTTTGCCATACTGCAGCATCAGATTCAACACTACAGGCATTGGGAATTTAGGGGCTCCTGACATTCCTCCTTTTTCTGAATCAAACGCATTAACCAGCTGTGTAATCACCGGGATAAAATCGACTGAGACAAGGCTGCTAGCGGATTCTTCGTTCAGAATGAAATGTTGTTTTACAACTCCTTCAACCAATCCTGCTGCCTGCACTTCGAGCTCAGGATACCGGTCACGAAACAGGCTGCTTACATTTACTAGCAACTGCCGCCACTGCTCTGGTCTGAAATATGTGCCTCCCCAGAACGGTCTTCCATCGGGCAAGGCAAAACAATTCAGGGGCCATCCACCGCTGCCGTGTATCTGCTGAACGGCATCCATATATACATGATCCACATCCGGCCGTTCTTCACGATCCACTTTCACACATATAAAAAAGTCGTTCATTATCTTTGCAGTATCTTCATCCTCAAACGATTCGTGCTCCATTACATGACACCAGTGGCACGACGAATACCCGATACTGATAAGCAGGGGTTTGTTTTCGCGAGCCGCTTTTTCTAAAGCTTCGGCTCCGAATGGCAACCAGTTCACGGGGTTGTGCGCATGCTGCAGCAGGTAGGGACTTGATTCGTGTATGAGTTGGTTGGTATGAAGCATGGTATAATTTCAGTTGGTTCTGTTTTAGAATATTGTAGCAGGAATTGATTCTGTTATATAGTGCATTGTGCATAGTGCTATGTGCTTAGCATCATTTATTTGTATTTATCAATCCTGTAACTTGTCTGCGTTATACTCTCTGAGCACTGAGCACTTTGCA
>CAIJPI010000167.1 GCA_903822525.1 uncultured Bacteroidales bacterium
AGCACAAAGCACTAAGCACTCTGCACTAAGCACAAAGCACAAATATTTTTTCACATTTCCCTTAAACAGAACCTTTTTTATCATCCTGCGATACTTTATAAGTAGTTTTCATCGTTACTTTACCCATTGGAATTCCTTTTCATAACCTGATCTCATAAAGTATTATTAACATGCGCATTAAGTATTTATTACCCTTATTTCTTTTTGTCTTTTCCATTAGTTTTACTCAAGCACAAAAGCTTTCACATACCACAATCAAAGGAACTTTGCAGGATACCTTGCATGCGGCAATCCCATTTGCAACTGTAATGCTGCTTAATGCTTCCGATTCGGCTCTGATTAATTTTACATCCAGCAACGACAAAGGCGAATTTGCTTTCAACAATGTAAAAAACACAGCCTACCTGCTCAAAGTTCAGCACATGAGCTACCTGCCTGTTCAAAAAATATTGCAGCCATCATCAACCCCAATCAGTAATATTCAGGTACCAACCATGAAACCGATTTCGCAGATGCTGATGGAAGTAGTGATCAGGGCCGCCAAAGCTCCTCTGCGAATGCGCGGCGATACCGTTGAATACGATGCCACAACATTTAAAGTGGCTCCAGGTTCAACTGTTGAAGATCTGCTTCGACGCCTTCCCGGTATTGATGTGGATGCAGACGGCAACATCAGCACACAGGGTAAAGATGTAAAAAGAATGTATGTTGATGGAAAAACTTTCTTTGGCGACGACCCAAAGAGTGTGACTAAAAACCTGGGGGCCGAATCCATTTCGAAAGTGCAGGTCTACAACGAGAAATCAGAACAATCGCAACTTACAGGGGTCGATGACGGCTCTAAAGAAAAAGCGATGAACCTCGAACTGAAAGAGGAATTTAAAAAAGGGTCCTTTGGGAAAATCACGGTTGCAGCGGGGACTAAAGCCGACACCAAAGAGCAACGCCTCGCAAGCCGCGGAAACTACAACCGCTTTAACGATAAAACGCAACTTTCATTTATCGGATATGGCAATAATGTAAACCAGACAGGCGTAAACTGGGAAGATTACGGCGAATTTAAAGGGAATAATTCCTTCAACGATTACGATAACGGCGACTTTGGATTTAACAGAGGCGGGGGACGAATGTACTATTTCAGCAGCGACGACTCTCCGGTAAACAACTATGACGGCAAAGGCCTGACACAAAACTACGGTGGCGGAACCAACTTTAATTACAACCATAAAGGAACCAAGCTAAATTCAAGCTATTTTTATAACCAGACTCAACTCGACTACGATCAGAACACATTCAGGCAAACCTTCCTGGGCGGCGATTCAGCCTTCACCAAACACGATACACTCAATAATTCCGATTTCAGGTCAAGCCATAGCGTTGCCGCACGTTTTGAACAGGAATTCGACTCCAGTAACAAACTGATTGTTAAAGCAAATTTTCGTTTTTCGACACTCAATAACCAGGTTCTCGACGACCAGCAATTCTCCGATTTAAATCTGCAACCTCAGAAAACGCTGGGACTTATTAACACAAATAATTTATCGTCCTCTAAAATCACATCAGCCTTTATTTACCGACACCTTTTCAAAAAGAAAGGGCGTTCCCTGGCCGTAAGCGGAGGATACAACAGCAATTTCAGCGACGGAACCGAAAACTATAAATCCACTTCCCGGTTTTTCGAAGCCACCACTCCAACCAACCAGATCAGGCAGCTGATTAATAACAGTAAGAATATCAATGAAATTAAATCGAGTGCGCTCTATACTGAACCTTTATCAAAAAAATGGTTCGTTGAGTTCTTCTATAACTTCAGCCAGCTAACCAATAACAATAACCGGCAGGCCCACCCATACTCATTCGAAGACCGCATCGATAGCCTGAGCAATTACTACAGCCAGGTTTCATTATCTAACCGCCTGGGATCGGTAATAAGGTACTCGAATAACGGGCTGAATGCTTCAATTGGCATCGCTGCACAGCAATTAAACCTCACCGGGCAATATGCCCTCGACAGGGGAATTCCATGGGATTCAACCGGAGTAACCAAATCCTATCTGAACTATACACCTAACCTGAATGTAAATTATGAATTCAAAAATCATATGCGCATGGACCTGGGGTATTCAAACGATATTTCAGCTCCTGATTTTAACGACTTGCAACCTGTTAAAAATACCAGTAACCCTGCTTACCAGGTGAATGGAAACCCCGACCTGATTCCAGAGATTTCGCATAATATAAACCTTGGATTTAACTACTGGAATCCAGCATCCTTTGCAAGTATTGGCATTGGAATTCAATCAGGTATCACCAAAAACCCAATTGTTTATAACCAGACCATACTCTATGATTCAGCTATGGGGGTGGTAAACATTTCAACTCCCGAAAATATGGATCAGAGTACCAATGTTGGGTCATGGCTTTGGTCAAATCTGCCTATAATAAAAACCAAACTCACCATTAACTTCAATGGAAATCTGAATTTCTCTGATACGCCTACACAGATAAATAAAACTCCGGATAATACAAAATCCAGTAGTTATTACCTGGGTACCGGTTTAAGTTTTACTCCCGGAACAAAACTGGTGCTTACTGCAGGAATTAATGGGGGAATTAGCCAGATCAGGTATACCCTGAATAAACAACAGGATCAGAATTATTATAATTATTCGATCAATTCGTCGGTAAAATGGCAATTTGTAAGCCGTATGTTCCTGGAAAGCAATTTCAATTACTCGGTTTATAAAAATGAGAAATTTAACTTCGACCAGTCCGTACCCTTATGGAACGCATCCGTACGTCGGATTATCGGAAAGAAAAATAAATTTGAAATGCGTCTGGCAGCATTCGATCTTTTTAATAAAAACGTTGATATTAACCAGTATGCCGGCAGAAACTATATCGAACAAAGCAATGCCAACACGCTGGCACGATACTTTATGCTAAGCCTTACGTACAACATGAAGGGATTTGAAAACAAACTTCAGAAGAATCGTTTCTGGTAAAATATTTAGTACCCTCTTTTCAAATACTGCCATATAAAATATTTTTTGGTTTCAGTGTTATTAACTTGTAAAAAAAGCATTAAGGCAGTTTGTACATTAGTTTAGAAATCTCATACTCAAAATCTTAAACCGTTAAAAACAATATGAATAAAGGCATTTCGGCTTATATAATCTCATTAATATTTCTCCTGGCATTTCAAAGCAGTAGACTGAATGCACAGGCATTGGAAGGAACCATAAGGTACCTGAAAACACAAAACTGGTCCAAAATGATGGCATCAGTCGATTATATCAGCAAACAGCGGCGCGATCGCGAAACATATATGTGGGGCACCCGTTCCGAATGGAAAACTTTTACGCTCCTGCATTTCAATACAACAGAATCGAAATATGAAGATTCGGAAGAAGAAGCCGAACCAGGCATGGAAGGGTGGAGTAACCGCAAGGAAACATTCTTTATAAAACGCAATTTCAGCAACAACACAATCTACGATGGTGTTACCCTGCTTGGAAAAACGTATCTTATCCAGGATTCCATTATTCCTCAGCCATGGAAAATACTGAACGATATGAAAGAAGTTGCAGGGCATATCTGCATGAATGCTTCGATGAACGACACTATTCGTAAGCAGATCACAATAGCATGGTTTGCTCTCGATATGCCTGTTAGCGCAGGTCCTGACCGTTTTACAGGTCTGCCGGGGATGGTTCTGGAAGTAGACATCAACAATGGCGCACTGGTTATGACAGCCGATAAAATCGACCTGAAGCCTTTAACCACCGAATTGAACGTTCCTGCAAAAATAAAAGGCAAAAAAATCACCGTGCCTGAATATACCCAACTTATTGAAAAACAAATCAAGGAACGAAAAGCAGCCGAAGAACCCTGGTTCTGGGGAATAAATTATTAAAGGTTCTGTTTAAGGAAAATGTGGAAAATCATTTGTGCTTTGTGCAAAGGGCTCAGTGCTCAGAGAGTATAATGCAGACAAGCTACAGGATTGATAAATACAAATAAATGATGCTAAGCACATAGCACTATGCACAATGCACTATATAA
>CAIJPI010000168.1 GCA_903822525.1 uncultured Bacteroidales bacterium
GAGGCACGTGAATATGGTCTTGATTTTCACGTTATTTTTATTACTGCTTATGATGAATATGCTGTTGAAGCAATAAGGGCGTCGGCCTTCGATTACCTGATGAAACCTGTCGGACGCGCAGACCTCGAACATTCTCTGGTTCGCCTCGAACGGAAAATTGCTGCAAATTCACCCCTGGCTGGTTTTGACAACCTGATACAGATGGTGAAAAAACACCGCATAAAAATCCCTGACCGTAGCGGATTCAATTATTACCTTCCTGATGATATTATTTTTATTGAAGCGGATGGCAATTACAGCGAACTCGTACTCAAAAACAGGCGTGAACTGGTTACCATCGGTATCGGAAACCTTGAGGAAATGTTGCAGGACTATGGGTTTATCCGAATAAGCCGTTCATTCCTGATCAACAAAAATTACCTGGTGCGGCTGAATCATAAAAATCATACCTGCAGGCTGATTTACGATACACAGACTTTTGAATTACAGGTCTCACAGGATAGGATGAAGCAGATAGAAGAATTATCAGTCTGAAATTGATATAAACTTTTTATTTTCCTTCCTGTAAGCATTAGCTGCTTCCAGAAAAGCATTTACCAGTGGCATGCTGAGCGGACTCTTTACGTCCATCCGCTCGGGATGCCACTGAACTGTTATAAGGAATGGCTTCAACTCGGGACTTTCCCACTCCATTGCCTCGGCAATGCTGTCAGCACTCCAGGCTACAATACGCATACCCGGGGCAGGCTTATCAACTGCCTGGTGATGATTGGTTGTGACCAGATCGTTATCAGTTCTGGTGATATTGCATACCTGGCTGCCTTCCACAATGCTCACTGAATGAAAACAATGAAGATAATCATCACAACGATGAATGATTTTTCCAGGATGATCCGAAGGAATGTCCACTATAAGTGTGCCTCCTAAAGCAACATTTAGAATCTGTTGTCCGCGGCATACCCCAAAAACAGGGATGTGCATACGCATAACTGATTTAATAAGAGCAAACTCGAGTGAGTCGCGACGGGGATTTGATTCACACCGTGCCGAATCACTTTCTTTTCCATAATAAACGGGACTTATATCTTCGCCACCTGTAAAAACAATGCCATCGCATGAAGCAAGCAATACAAGAGCAGAATCCGCCTCCATGCCCTGCAAATCGACTATTTCAGCCAGTGAGTCGCCACGGTGGATCCAATTGATATAATTATTGCTGCCCGATGACAATGCTATGCGAAGTGGTTTTTCAACATGGCTTGACTTGCATCCATAAAAGGTAATGTAGCCTAAAAGTACAAGCAATGCTGAAAGTGATACTGAAGGTTTTTGAAACATTGAATAAGATTTTGTCAGGCTGACAAAGCAAGGGTATCCCGGTTTTATTCCGCCTTTTCTGTTTTTTCACTTTTGTTAATGGTCTGTTCTAATACAACAAGTGCATTTTTTCTTTCTCACGCCATCCTGCATCGTATTTGTTTTCGACAAAAAATATCAGGAGATCGGCATCGTATTTGTTTTCGGCAAACCAGATTTTTTTCCTGGCATCATATTTATTCTGGCAAAAGTACCATAGCCCTTTGTTGCCATCAGCATCGTACATATTGCTCACTTTGTATACCAGCAGATCGGCATCATAGCGGTTCGAAACTACAAAGACTTTAATGCCGGCATCATAGCGGTTATTACAACTAAATACCTTCTGGGCATTTACTGTCGTGAAGGATGTTGCGAAGAATAACAGGAACCCGGTGAAAAGTAATTTTTGCATATATACAAAATTTCAGATAAAAGTAGATTATTTAGTTCTACTGCCAGTTTAGTGGGTAAATTAAAAATGTCGGAAGTCCGAAGTCGGAAGTCAAAAGTTCTCCTGACAACTTCTTTTATCCTATGAAAGAGGTGCTTTTCTGGTCAATTACTTTTCTTCATATCGCTTCTCATTAGTAGAATTACATCTCAAATTATCATGTTCTTCCGTCTTCCGACTTCGGTCTTCTCGCCTTCCGATAGAAATTACATTCAATTCGTGGTAGAACCGATTATTTTAAGGTTTGCCCAGCAGGTATTTCAATCTCCACTCGATTATTCGGGTAATCAAATGATTCTTTCTTTGAATTTATTCCATGGAGTGCATGAATGAATGCTGAATCAGGATCATATCCACCTAAAAGAAAAAGCTACGGGAGCCGGGCTAAAAATACAAGTAAAAATCCCTGGTAAGGCTTTTATATTCTTCACTGTGCGATGAATCAGTGTTATAAATACAAATTTCACCCTCAACAGCATCCTGAATGCCAGTCCGGGTAAATGCAATCAGAACCCGATGGACTTTGTGGGTGGGTGAACTTCTGACATAGGTTATTTTCATTGGGAATAAACCATGCCTTAATGCCTCATTTTTCCATTTTTCGAGAGCATCGGCAGGAATGACAAAAGATGCTTTCCCTTTGTCTGTCAGAAGGTCAGCAGCGATTTCGAGTAAAGCGGAAACGGATAATGTATCGTTATGTCGGGCCAGATTACGGGACTCTCCGGGCGATTTCAGCGAATCGGTAAAAAATGGGGGGTTGCATATGATAAGGCTGTATTTGTTTTGCGTGTTACTGCAAAACTGTTGCGCCGACAAATGGTAAGCCTCTATACTTGAGGACCAGGGGCTTAAATGAATATTTTCCTTTGTAAGTACGGATGCTTCGTATTCAATTTCTATGGCATCAACAGGAGTATTTGCATTGCGTTGTGCCATCATCAGGGCCAGGATTCCTGAGCCTGATCCTATATCAAGTATGCGGGTTTCGTTGGCACAAGTCACCCAGGCACCCAGCAATACAGCGTCGGTGCCAATTTTCATGGCAGCTTTGCTATCATCAATACTGAATTTCTTGAAATGAAACATGGTGTATAGATGTGCCTGTTGACAAGGTAAGCGGGTTTATTTCATGACCTGATCTAAATCTGCTGAAACCAGATTCCTGTGCTTCGACCGGGTTCTGAATGATGCAGTTCCTGAAAAGCTGAAACTTATTAATAGCTGCTTCTATAAATAAAGGTCAATTAAGCCTTCGGGCGCTTCAATAAATATCAGCTTTTTCTTCCGGTCGACTTTTTTTACGATTTCTTCAACAATCGGTACAAGGATTTCCTTGCCATTAAAATCGATGGCTAAAAGGGATTGCTGAGGCATTTCGAGCACAGCCCTTACGGTTCCTGTTTCACCACGAACGGCATCAATTACAGTAAACCCTTCAATTTCATAAGGGCTTAATTTCGATCCGGCCGGTTTTGGCAATATAGCAGCCGGTATAAAGATCAAACATCCGGCGAGCAAGGTTGCATCATCGGTACTGTCGACGTCCATAAGTTTTACTATCGCCTGACTCTTCGGCCTGCGTTCGAGGCGCTCAATAAAAAATGGAACCAGGTTCTCGTTTAATTTGACGAACACTGATTCCAATTTTTTAATGCGATCAAGTATTTCAGTATCTACCTGAAAAACTAATTCGCCTTTTGAGCCGAAAGTTCTGACGATCTTTCCCAGTTGGAAAAGTTCATCTTGTTTCATAGTGCGATTATGCTTGTTCTTCTGTAGCAGGAGCTTCAGGAGCGGCTTCTTCAGCAACAACTTCAGGAGCAACTTCAGCAACAACCTCAGGAGCAACCTCAGGAGCAACTTCAGCAACAACCTCAGGAGCAACTTCAGCAACAACCTCAGGAGCA
>CAIJPI010000169.1 GCA_903822525.1 uncultured Bacteroidales bacterium
ATATATAGGAAAATGTAAGTAACAGTATGAAAGATATATATAAAAAAGTGTCCATATTATGGGTACGTTTAATAAAAAATAAGATAATAAAATAAGATAATAAAATAAGATAATGAATATTAAAATAAAATTTAGTAAAAATTGCATTTACCGTATTACCTTTTTGGTTTAAGTAGATTAATATTTACATCCTTATATGCTTTGCCGTAAGATGTTGTTTGCCGGATATGAGGAGATATCCTTTAAAGCACACAATATCAGCCTTAAACCGTATAGTTTGTATTTACACAGTATCCGATTCTGAACAGCTTGATGGTAAAGCATCACTTTTCAGTTTTATGATATGCGCATAAATTAATATTTATTACTGACCATATGGAGGCTGGCAGTAAACATTTCAGTAGTATAGGGCATTGTCCTGGACAGAAAGAAATAAGTATCTTATCTCGTCCTCTAAAATATTTGAATTATTTGTTAGGGATAGCAAATACATCCAAAGAATTTTCTTGTGCCTGCAAAAAAAAGATACAAACTGCATTATCCGGACTGCTATTTTCATGTCTTTGCCTATCAACTAATCTTTTTGCACAGTCATCACAGGTTTTTTCAGCCAGTGGTACATATACTGTTCCTGCAGGTGTTACCATTGTGACAGTTGAATGCTGGGGCGCAGGAGGTGCAGGGGGAGGCAATAATTCAATAAATGGTACCGGTGGTGGCGGCGGTGGGGGTGCCTATACCAAGGCTACTAATGTAGCGGTGGTCCCTAATTCTACCTATGCAATAACAGTTGGCGCAGGAGGTGTGCCTGGAGTAAACTCAGGTAACGGAAATATTTCTTCAGCAGTATTGGGCTCAACTATTAGTGCAAATGCAGGAGCCGGTGGTTCGTTCAGTGCTAATGGTATTGGAGGAAGTGGTGGAAGTAGCGGTACATATAACGGTGGTTCCGGTTCCAACGGCGTTACGGGGAATTATGGTGGAGGTGGTGGAGGTAGTGCCGGTACTGCATCTAATGGTAATTCGGTATTGAATTCAGCGACCGGAGCAACGTCAGTCGCCGGGGGAGGGCCTGGCGGAAATGGAAGGTCGGGCAGCAATGGTAATGGTTCTGCTCCTGTATCGGGGCCTGGCGGTGGTGGCGGCGGCTGCAGGGCTGGTGGTACAGCGCGAACTGCCGGAAATGGTAATGCCGGGCAGGTTGTCATTTCCTGGTCATGTCCTGTTTACAGCCTTACTGGTACTTCAGCTACTTCGATATGCACCGGTAATGTTTCAGTGGTTACCCTTTCATCAACGTCTCTTGGATTACCGGTAGGCATATACACTATTACATACTCGCTTACGGGATCCAATCTAGCAAGCGGAGTTACAACAGCCTTAACTGTTAATACTGCCGGAACCGGAATTTTTAATACCCTTATTCTTCCAAACCAGGGTACAACTACAATTATCATAACAAATATTTCTTCTGCCGGGTGCAATAATGCAATATCCTCGGGCAATTCGGCAAATATTATTGTTACAGCTATTCCTGCAGTTCCAACACTATCACCTTCGTTTGCATGCCAGGGCACAGTTCCGGTTTTCACAGCAGGAAATGGACTGTATTTTGAGTTTTTTCTTAATGGAATTTCTCAGGGTGTACCATCGGCAAGCAATACCTGGACCCCTTCCATAGCCCTTTCGGCAGGTAACATAATTTGTGTAAAGTCGTATACATCGCTTGCAATTCCTGATTGTTTTTCTCAAACCTGCATTACTGTTGAATCCAATCATACCATATTACTAACGTCTGCATTATCAACAATAAACCAGGTTTTATGCCCCAGCATTCAAATTGTTAATATTACCTATCAACTTGGCGGAGGAGCAACAAATGCTACTGTTAGTGGTCTGCCTGCCGGTGTTACCGGAAATTATTCGGGGGGAGTCTATACACTAAGTGGGACACCTGTTATCCCGGGAGTATACAATTACACGGTACTTTCTTTGGGTAATTCATGTATAGCTGCTTCATCTGCTGGCACCATTACCGTTCTTCCGGCCACTCCGGGTATACCAGGATCTGTTTCAGGCCTTACTTCCGTTTGCTTGTCGGCAACAGGATTGATTTATTCAATCGCCGCTGTCCCTTCAGCTACTGTGTATACATGGACCGTTCCATCAGGTTGGACCATCACATCCGGACAAGGCACTCTATCAATAACAGTGGCAACAGGTGCGGCTGGTCAAAGCGGCAATATTACTGTATCAGCCGGGAACTCATGTGGAACAAGTTCAGTTTCTACCCTTGTTGTAAATGTTATTACACCGCCAGTGCAAACAGGTGCTATCGCACCACCTACTCCAAATGTTTGCCAGAATTCCATCCAGAATTACATGGTAAATCCCCCGCCTCCAACAGGAGTAACCTATACCTGGAGCGGTCCTCCGGGTTCAACAATACTAAGTGGACAAGGTACGCAAATCATACAAATACGGTATGGGAATTTATCAGGAACCTTATCGGTTACACCTTCAAATAGCTGCGGTAACGGAACTCCGCAAACTATGGCTGTTACAGTACTAACTTCTGTTCCGTCTCAACCCGGCATAATCAGCGGTCTGGTAGCACCCTGTGCAGGAACAACTCAAATATATTCAGTAGCATCAGTAAGTGGAATTACTTACACATGGAGTCTTCCTTCAGGATGGACGATAACCTCCGGTCAGGGAACAAATTCAATAACAACTGTTGTTGGCACTCTAGCAGGGAATATTCAGGTAATAGCCGGAAATGCCTGTGGTTCAGGTGCTCCCCGTTTAATTGTGGCTACACCTCAATCCGCTGTTCCCGATCAGCCATCGCCTGTATCAGGAAGTAATAATGTTTGCCTGGGAAGTATTCAAAATTACAGTGTTACTAATACTCCATTTGTTGTCTATACCTGGTCGGTGCCGGCAGGGTGGACCATCAATACAGGACAAGGCACCAGTACTGTAAGCCTAACTGCCGGAGTAACTTCGGGTAATATTGTATGCACTCCTTCCAATGAATGTGGAGCAGGAGTGCCGTGGTCGCTGGGAATTATTGTTGATATTGGCCTTCCTTCCGATCCCGGCTCTCCGTCAGGCGCTATTAATCCCTGTGAAAATTCTTTGCAAGTATACAGTGTTGTTGCCCAGGCGGGCATTTCATATTCATGGGTTGTACCAGCAGGCAGTGTTATAGCATCAGGGCAGGGAACCAGTTCAGTTGCTGTTACTATAGGAGCTATCTCTGGTGCTATTGCTGTAACTCCAATAAATTCATGTGGCACGGGTCCGCAGAGGTTATTGAACATCATAGTCAGCCCGCTTCCTTCTCCGGCTGGAGTTATAACCGGAAGTGTTTTGTTTTGCGAAGGCTCAGTTGAGTCATATAGTGTTGTAAATACTCCGGGTAATACATACAATTGGAGTGTTCCGGCAGGCTGGACAATTTCTGTTGGACAGGGAACCTCTTCAATAACAGTCAACTCCGGAGTAAATTCCGGAAATGTGCAGGTTACACCTTTGAATTCATGCGGTGCAGGTCCTCCAAGTATTCTTGCTGTTGTAATCAACCCACTTCCTTCTGCTTTTGCAGGGGATGAAAAAGTGATATGCACTGGTGCAAGCATTCAGATCGGTGGGTCATCAGTACCAGGTAATACATACACCTGGATATCGATCCCGACAGGGTTTACTTCAGCTATTTCTAATCCTGTAGTGAAGCCAGACACAACCACAACATACATTCTGGTTGAAACCAATCCTGCAACGGGATGCAGTAATACACATTCTGTTAAGGTTATTGCTAACCAGGTTATTGATGTTTATATTACGCCATCGAATCAGACAATATGTAACGGTGGCGCCACGAGTATAGTGCTAGCCAGTAATATCTCCTATACAACATACACCTGGATCCCTGTTTTAACTTCAGGAAGCGGGACTACTGGTTTTTTGCCTGGTTCAGGCCCTTCCATTGCACAAGTCATCACTAATTCTTCATCAGTTTCTGCAGTAGTAACATACAACATCACAGCGATGGCTGACGAATGTGCAAATAAAGAAAAAACTGTTGAAATCACCATCGACCCGGCACCCCTGATTAGCGGGGCAGCAACTTCAGTTTGCAGCGATATGCCATCAAATCTTGTTTTTGGAGCCAGTACCAATGGAGTGAGTGCAGCTACATATAATATTATATCTATTCAAAGCAACGGAATGGTTGCTTCTGCAGGATCCCCATCAACCGGCACTGGCTTTAGCGCTAATATAATAGCTGATGATGCATGGACTAATCTCACTACAAGTGCTGTTCATGTTATCTACACTGTTGTTCCGGTAAGTTCACAAGGTTGTAGCGGAGTTTCGGCTATGATTGACATTACAGTAAATCCCAAGCCGGTAATGACTAGCCAGGCAATAATGCAAATTTGTAGCGGGGTTTCATCAGGAATCAATCTTACTTCGAATATTCCTTCCGCATATTCATGGATTCCAGGAGCCATAACGGGCGGAATTACCGGGGCTTCAGCAGGCAATGGAAATAGTATTAATCAGGTGTTAACTAATCCGGGAAATGCAACACCAGGAACTGTTGAATACATTGTTACCCCAGTATCAACTTCTGGTTCGTGTTCGGGCATGCCGTTTTCAATTGTTGTAACAGTAAATCCCATTCCTGTTATGATGAACAGTGGTTTATTAAGGATTTGTTCGGGTGCGAATACTAACCTGGTTTTAACATCCAGCACACCTTCCTTGTATAGTTGGACAATCGGAACTATTACCGGAACCATTACCGGAGCATCAGTTGGTTCAGGCTCTGCCATCAACCAATTTCTCACCAACTCAAGCAACGCCTCCTCAGGTACAGTACAGTATATTGTAGCATCAACCTCGGTTGTAGGAGGATGTGCCAGCAGCCCCTACTCAATAATAGTTACTGTTGATCCAATTCCCAGTGTGAGTGCGGGAGCGAATACAGCCCAGGTTTGCCCGGGTTTCCCATTTAATCTGACCTCATCTTCCAGTCTGACCTGGGCTCCATCGATACTGCTTTCTGAAAACTTTAATGCAGCAACTAATAGCTGGATATCATCCCATAACTCTAACGGTGGCACTCCAGCTAATTCAATCTGGACTTTAAGGCCTAACGGTTATACTTATGGCGGGCTTACTTTTCGTTCTAATGATAACACCCAGTTTTATCTGTCGAACAGTGATGCTCAGGGTGGTGGTGGTGGTACAAGAACCCGTACCTATTTAAAATCACCTGTAATTAACGCTAGCGGATTTATTTCTTTATCGCTTGAATTTTATCACTATTTCTTTTACGATAACAATTCACATGGATACGTTCAGGTATCAACCAATGGAACAACCTGGGTAAATGTTGCTGATATTACTAGCACCCAGGGGACGGCTAATAATTTTGCATTCAGGTCAATAGATTTGAGCGCATATGCTGGAAGTACAACCCTTTACATACAATTTTATTTTTATGCTGAGCGTGGATTTTACTGGGCGATAGATAATGTGACCCTGAGAGGAACCTCCACTTCGGTAATACCAATAATCAGCTGGTCATCCAATCCGGCTGGCTTTACTTCATCTGACCCCAATCCTGCTAATATAAGCCAGGCTGAGACTACTATCTATACTGCTAGTTATACCAATCCTATATCGGGATGCTCAAATAGTGCATCCACAACTGTGACAACGCTTCAGCCGCCTGTTGCCACTATTACGGCTGATTATTGTGCGGTTCCAGGTAAAATAGAACTAACAGCAAGTGGAGGAGGGACTTATTTTTGGAGTACAGGACAAAGCTCTCAGGTAATTGTGGTTGACGTTGCCGGAATATTTTCAGTTACAGTTACCGGTTCTAATGGATGCGTCTCAATTGCCAATCTGAATATATCGCAGGAATTGGTTGTGAATGGAACTTTTTCAGCTGGCAATTCGGGATTTACCTCAGGGTATATTTATGATCCGGCTGCTAATGGGCTGGTTGCGCCGGAAAGTGAATATTCCGTGTACAGAAATGCACAGTTTACCCACACCAATTTCTGGGGATATGACCATACTTCGGGAACCGGCACCGGGAATGCAAATTTTATGATTATTAATGGAGCAAAATATGCTCCACAGCCAACAGTTTGGGAGGAGACAACTTCGGTGTTAGCTAATACCGATTATTATTTTTCGGCCTGGTCGATGAGCCTCAACAATGTTGCTCCATTTGCAAAACTCAGGTTTGAGGTTAATGGAGTACAACTTGGAACGACTGCTTCCCTGACAGCTGGGGTTAACAATATTAATAATCCATGGTTGATAAAAGACAGGTTTTATGGCACATGGAATTCTGGGGCAGCTACTACTGCTACTATTCGTATTATCGACCTGGAGACTGCTGCTGGAGGAAACGACTTTGGAATTGACGATATTTCCTTCGGGACTTTATCGCCGTTGCCTTTTACTTTTAGCCCTTCGGGCAATAACGGAACAAATTGGGTTTGCGAAGGGCAGACCTTACAGCTTAATGCCAATATTGTTGGCGGTATGCCACCGTATCATACAAGTTGGACGGGCCCAAATGGGTTTACGTCTGTTTTGCAGGATCCTGTCATACCCAATATTCAGATTGCAGGACAAGGAACGTATATACTGACAATGTACGATTCGTACGGGTGTACACCACAGACAAAATCGGTGTATATTACTGTAAATCCAGCCCCTACAGCTATTGTTACAAGCAGCGGAAGTTATTGCCAATACAGCGCTTCCCCACTTATCATTTTTACAGCAAACGGCGGTACTGCTCCCTATACATTTACATATAATATAAATGGGGAAGCAAATCAGGTTATTACAACATTTGGCGCCAGTAACACCGCAATTGTTTTTGCACCTACAATCAATCTGGGTTCATATACTTTTAACCTGGTAAGTGTTATTGATGATAAAGGCTGTTGGCGTATAATTAATTCATCGATAACTGCAATCGTAAATCCTTTACCGGTTAGTGCAATTAGTGGTGATAGTCAGGTTTGTGTCGGCTCCACCGGAAACATATACACCGGGAATGCAGGTATGACTTCCTATGCATGGTGGATATCCGGAAATGGAAGTATCTCAGGAGTCAACAACAATATTAGTGTTGATGTAACGGCCGGAAATAGCTGTGGAAATTCCTTTATTCTTGATCTGGAAGTAACGGATGCAAATGGCTGCAGTGCCGTATCTGAAGAAACAGTTATGGTTGATGATGGAGTTGACCCTATTATTCAGTCCTGTCCTCCTGCCACAACTTTTATCGGAATGGATGTTTCAGTCATTTCACCTCTGATATACTCTGAAACTCCTGTTTTTATTACAGGAACCAGTTTTTCTCTCGAAGGTGGAATTGCTACAGATAATTGTGCAATTGATACCTATTCGTATAGTGATACCCAAGCAGGAACTTCGCCTGTTATCGTGACACGTACATTTACGATCACTGATAAATGTGGAAATATTGCGACCTGCATACAGATAATTACTATAAATAACTTACCGGACATTACTTGCTCCAATCCTATCTCGGTAAATACGTCAGCGGGATTATGCACTGCCATAGTGGACCCTCCTGTGCCTGCAGTGAATATAGGTGGACCCGTAATATGGACCTGGATAATGAGCGGTGCCACTACAGCTTCAGGCACAGGTGCCATTGGTAACTACACCTTCAATGTTGGTGTTACAACTATTACCTGGACTGCCACCAATATTTCGGGTTTCGATACATGTAATCAGCTAATCACGGTAACGGATAACGAGCCTCCTGTATTTACGGTCTTGCCAAAGATATTTTGTGTGTTCAGTATTGACACGGCGATTTATTATGATCCGACAATAGATATACAACCTACCCGTCCCGATTATTATACGTTTAAGCCCGGCGATACTACACTTGACATAACAGGCTTAACTGATAATTGCTGTGCACCGTCCGATATGGTAATACACTGGCGGATTGATTTCATGCCAACACCCAATCCATTGCCTCCTTACAGTCTGGTTAATACGCCTTCAATAAGCGGTACAGGCCAGCCTTCAGCTTATGGTACGAATATACAGCTGCCAGGTGATGGTGTCACTTTCCTGGATGTAATTCATACCATAACATATTGGATAGTGGATTGCCATAATAATATCACTGCTGAGACTACTGTAAACATCACCATTAAGCCCCGGCCTAATGTGATCAAGCTATAACGCTGTAAAAATAACCTGGACAAATGAATCAAATTTCACAGTTCGCCACTTACCAGCGACTTATAACAAACCCAACCGATCCCTTAAAGGGATAAAAGATACTTCCGGAAGCGGTGCAAGGACGTTTCTCCCAACATCCTGTATTTCGCCGGAACATTTAACCTCCAAATCTCTGATTAATAACTAAAACAAAGCCCATGAAACTAAAAAAGAAAGAGAAAATGCAATCTGCCGGAAGGCAGCAAATGGTAAATCAAACATTTATTAACGCCTTTAATCAATACGCATATGCTTACAAGACTTAAAAAACTTAACACTACTAAACATTAACTCTTAAAAACTAACAAAATGAAAAAGCAACTATTTATTCTCATCGTGGCTATTATTGCCATCAGCTACTCAACTGCTTACGGGCAGATCACTTGTCCAGTTCCGCGTGCCATAGACCCTACGTGTCTTAGCAGCGATGCCCTTCACCCTATTCCCGGTACTTCCTATAGTTACCAGGTAAGTGTCCCCACTCCTCCGGGGACCAAAGAATACACATGGTTTGTTACCCAGGACAAACAATTTATCAATGCAGGTGCCCTGACCCTTGCACGTGAAATAGCAGGTGGTACTTTCCTGGCTGCAACCGGAGTTGGATATAACGATCCTGCAACCGGTCTGGCTACGTTGTCACTAACCTGGAATTCATTTGTTTATGATCCGGCGAATCCTGTATTTGTAGTAATTTCTGTTAAAAATACAGCAGGATGTACACCGAATAACCTGAAGGTGTATAAAATTCAACCTGTTAACGCATTTACACTTGATATTGCGAATGTCGGAGCTGACAGAACTACTGTTTCAGCTTACGAAACTCCAATTGACCGTTGTTTATCGAAGGTAATCGGGTCGGTTTGGGATCCGGCTGATGATATGGTAAAAATGGACTTTGGTGCTGATACCTTGTATTTTGTAGTTACAGCTGCAAATTATTCAACATCATGGAAGCCAAGTCTGATGGTAACTGCAATTGATGCATTGGAGACTGTTACCAGTGTCGATTGGTTCCGTCCAACGGATGCCGCATTTGCAACCCCTGAACCCATGCCTTTGTCGGGCGCAGAGTATATTTCAACCAATCCTGTTTTAGCTCTGGCTGCTCTAGGAACTGTTGGTGTTGCCGGCGAATGTATTGTAATCCGGGTTATTGTTGACCATACCAACGGATTAAATATGTATGAAGGTTTGATCGATGAAACCGTTACGGTTGCAGTTGATGGTAAGACCCAACTTGCTTTACCGGCGGCTAACCAGCTTGGTGACCTTCATTTTTCCAAAATTATCGGTACTGCCGCCGATTGCGGAATGGAAGATGCATACCGCAATGATTTGGCTTCCCAGGTTCTTAAAGCCAGGCCAGATGTACAGCCCGTTACCCCAACTCCATTCTTGTTGATTAAGCCGTAAAGGCTTAGCCACGAATCAGTTGCTTTTTTTTCATACCCCATATATCCCGCTGCCCGGAAATTTTGCCGGGTAGCGTGATCCAGGGTAAGAAAGAGAAAGCACGTAAAGGTTTATGGAGAATGGATAAGGAGTATCTGGAAACTGGTACTTCAGCTTTGCTTAACCTTGTTTTGTGAAAACAGAGCCGGAGTTCAGAACACCAGAGACTGACACAGGGAAAGTGTGATATGAGCAATTCCTTAAAGCAGCCCCTGGCCGTGCAATGATAGATGTCTATCATTGAAACAGATACTTTAGTACCGGAAGGATGTGTCAGGCGTAACATTGGTTATCTCCTGGCTTCCTGCAGGCTATACGGACGTTTTTCGGTGATCAGCAGGCCATTGTATTACTTCTGGTTAAATCAGCTCCTAACCTAATGCTTCATACGCACGACAGGCAAACAATCAGTATGCCTTGCTCCATGGCGACCATATAAAGCGAAGCCGTAAACGATTCCGTTTTGCGGTAAGTGGATGACGGATTGTGTCGAGGAGTGACTGGCTGCATTCCGGGTTCCTGTAAGGAGCCGGAAACATCAGCAGAACCCTCTGAACAGGCCGGCACACGCAACACGGAGTCAAATGTCGAAATCAAACATTTGGCCATGAAAACGCGCTTTTAATTTTATTTCAGGATTACTCCCGACGGAAAACCGCGGGCGTTGTGAGTGTGCGTTCACCATGGTGTGTCCGCGCAATTACTCTTACACGCACGGGCGCGCGCACACGTATACACGTATACACGTGAGGCTTTGCCGCAGGCAGACCATAAGCTGGTCGAGGAAGGAGTGAACGGTTTGTAAAAATTTGATACCAAAAATGATGAAACGGATAATGCTGGTGAAGTCGACGGTAACAGGACAAATACGTTTTGCCGGATTTGTTCCGTTTGATGCGGCGAGTAGAGCTACATTCCTGGAATTCAGATTTATGCGATGTTGAATGAATCAATTTTTAATACTATGATTGATGGAACATAACGAAGATTACCCGCATTTGGAACCTTTTTCAGGCTCCGGCAGGTTTGTGCCATGGAGCCATAAAGCAGGACCGCTGCCTGGATGCCCTTTCACCGTTAGTGTGGCTGGCTGGGCACTGAGGAGGATCGTTGCTGCATCCCGCGAAGGGCCGCCGGGCTATGACTTTGTAGCGGCGGATTATTCGGCAAGAGGAAGACCTTCCGGCGCTGACAGTCTGCATTTCAGGCAGGAACGTTGCGAAATGCCTTTGGTTTTGTGCAAAAATGCACATGGGATGCCTTTTATCAGGTATTTGTACCCGTTGTTCAACCCTTCAGGGATTTGTCATGACCCTGGCATGACTGTATTCCGACGACGAAATTCTTACATGGAAACCTACCCTTCGGGAGTGGGAATGGCGGAGCCTTTTTCGGATTGGATAGGGCTATTGACATCAGATAAATTACGGATTTCAATTTCAAAGAGCCTAAAACTCTAAAGCTTAAAACACTTTGAAAACGCATAAACACATATTACGTCTTTTGCTGCTGATTATACTGGCAGGTATGACTATGGCTCCTGCCATGGCCCAGACGAATAGTGTGTTAGCGGGACAAACAACTGAACTTGCTGTTGCGCCGGTTGCCGGTGATACGTATGTTTGGGAACTGTACGAAAATGTAAACGGTTTAAACTTTGCCGTTGTTCCCGGAAATTGCCCGCAAACCTCAGCCGATTTTGTCGGAAGCAACATGGGCGCCAGCGTGTTTGTAAAATGGTTTAAAACCGGGACGTATTTCTATAAGGTTACGGCTTACCGCGACTATGGAACTTTTAGTTGTTCCATCAATAATCTGAAAATCGGTAAGATTACCGTGCTTGAATCCCTGCCTACAGCATATTTTATGGATACTTCGCCAATCTGTAAGGGTGATACGGCCTACCTGAGTGTTATGCTGACGGGTACGGCTCCATGGAGTATTGATGTAAGTGACGGAATCAATACCACTACATACAATGCCATAACTGCAAGTCCTTTTATCCTGGGTGTTTCACCAACAACCACAACAATTTATACTGTTACGAGAGTCAGCGATGCCAATGGTGTAAGCCTGAATGTATCGAATGCTGTAACTGTAACTGTTAACCCGAAACCGGGCAGTTCGCATATTTACCAATATAACCCAACATCGAAGAAAAAATAGTATGAATAAGCTCAGAATCATATTGTTGACCATGCTTTTTGCCGTTGCCTACGGGGCAGCCGGCCAGGGGTATGTAATCGACAGTGTGTGCAAGGGCTCTGAACGACACTACCGTATCGACGGTGAAACAGGATCATCGTATACATGGATGCTGACCGATCAGTCAGGTGCTGTTGTATATCTTCCTGAAACTGCAGATACAGTTACCATTATCTGGAATATGGATGCCGGTGATTATATGCTATCGGCACTTCAGACCAGTATACTCGGCTGCGACAGCCTTGAACTGGGTACCATCAGCGTGTTTGACTTGCCTCTGGTTTATGCAGGTGCTAACAGGACACTCTGCAACAATAATCCATTCCTTCTTTCGGAGGCTACAGCATCAGGCTACAGCAGCCTGGTATGGAAAAGCAGCGGAGATGGAACATTCGACGATACTACAAGCCTTAACCCGGTTTACACTTTTGGACCGGCCGATCTATCAGTGGGATCTGTATTGCTTACTGCTAAAGCTACAGGCTTTGGACGGGAAGGGAGTTGCCCGCCGGCAGAATCATCACTTACCATTACACTTAACACTATGGATGCTGTATTTACTGCCTTGCCTGCAAGTTGCGACGGGGCGGCTGACGGCAGTGTGACATTGATTGCATCAGGTGGAATATCTCCATACAGCTATACGCTGGGAGGAATTACCAATTCCACGGGCTTGTTTACAGGGCTTCCGGCAGCAATTTATGGTTATACAATCAGCGATGCATCAGTTTGTGAAATTACCGGTGAAGTGATTGTGAGCAGCCTTATGCAAATGACAGCAAGCTATAGCGTAACCAATGTTACCTGCTTCGGAGCAAAGGACGGTAGTATCCTCATTATAGGTGCAACCGGAGGTTCGCTGAGTTACGAATACAGTTCCGACAATATAAACTGGCAGAATACTCCTCTGTTTGCCGGACTTTTTGCGGGAACATACACGCTTTATATGCGTGATTTAACATCACCGGTCTGCGTATTAACGATTGACAGCATCGAAATTGCCGAACCAGCTGTTTTGCAAGCTTTATCAGTACATACGGATGAGAGTGCTCCCGGAGCCGGCGACGGTACCATAACAGTTATGAATCAAACGGGTGGTTCAGGAGG